>NZ_QAJD01000092.1:39120-48172 GCF_003061465.1 Aeromonas sp. HMWF017 | reverse complement strand
TATTATGTATGCTTTTCTTTATATTATCAATGAGTTATTTCATTTAGAGCAGTGTTAATTTACTAGCAGGTTAGCCATGACCATTTATATTCGTTATGAACTAATATAATCAAAATATATGGCCAAACGAATATTGATATTATCCCTATATAAAGTTTTATCCACCTGATGGTTATCAACTAAAAATAATGATATCAGGGTTAGGCATTTCTATTCCTTTAAACTTTAATCAAGGAATAGACACTCGGAGAGAACAAGTGCATAGACGCTGGGCTTTGAGGGGAGACATCATTCCGGCTCTCCGAACAAGCCAGCAGCCAAGCAGTAGCGCGGCAATTATCAATCACAGCAAACCCACTCTATGGTCAAGGATGTTGGGGTGAAGCAGCTACGCACACGCATATTTTGTCTATAAAACCGTCTTCTCATGAGACTTTTCACCCCACTATGTGATGCCATCCATATGGTTTACCTCTAAGAGAAGATGGTTAGCGTAACGTGGTTGCTTCTCCTTTTCTAAGATATGAAAGTTGCACTATCGTCACTTGTCGTGAAGTGGCTGACCGTGGGTTTTGATGATAAAATATATGTGTTTTTGAATACCCAAATTATCCACGACTATACATGCCAGAAAAACATGCTTAAGTCATTGATTTAACAGCAGTACTTACGTGCTTGCTACTGATTTGCAATCAGATATAAAGAGTCCGCCATGTTTAAACCAGAATTGCTCTCCCCCGCAGGTTCCCTCAAGAACATGCGTTATGCCTATGCCTATGGCGCTGATGCCGTCTATGCCGGTCAGCCCCGCTACAGCCTGCGGGTGCGCAACAACGAATTCGATCATGAAAACCTGCAGCTGGGCATCAACGAAGCCCATGCACTGGGCAAGCAGTTCTATGTGGTGGCCAACATCCAGCCCCACAACTCCAAGCTCAAGACCTTTATCCGCGACATGCGCCCTGTGGTTGAGATGAAGCCGGATGCGCTGATCATGTCCGACCCAGGTCTCATAATGATGATGCGTGAAGCCTTCCCGGATATGCCCATTCACCTCTCGGTGCAGGCCAACGCGGTCAACTGGGCCACGGTGAAGTTCTGGCATCAAATGGGCCTGACCCGCGCCATCCTCTCCCGCGAGCTGTCGCTGGACGAGATCGAAGAGATCCGCATGCAGGTACCGGAGATGGAGCTGGAAGTGTTCGTTCACGGCGCGCTGTGCATGGCCTACTCCGGCCGCTGCCTGCTCTCCGGCTATATCAACAAACGGGACCCCAACCAGGGCACCTGCACCAACTCCTGCCGCTGGGAGTACAAGGTACACGAGGGTAAAGAAGATGACGTGGGCCAGATCGTCCACCGTCAGGAGCCCATCGCAGTGCGTCCGGACAACACCCTGGGCCTTGGCAAGCCAACTGATGCCCTTGTGCTGCTGGAAGAGTCCAACCGCCCGGGCGAGTACATGAGCGCGTTCGAGGACGAACACGGCACCTACATCATGAACTCCAAGGACTTGCGCGCCGTCGAGCACGTCGAGCGACTGACCAAGATGGGCGTTCACTCCCTGAAAATCGAAGGGCGCACCAAATCCTTCTACTACTGCGCACGTACCGCTCAGGTTTACCGCAAGGCCATCGACGATGCGGTAGCGGGTCGTCCGTTCGACCGCAGCCTGATGGGCACCCTCGAAAATCTGGCCCACCGCGGCTATACCGAGGGCTTCCTGCGCCGTCACAACCACAGCGAATACCAGAACTACGACTACGGCTACTCCGTCTCCGACACCCAGCAGTTTGTCGGCGAGATCACCGGTCGCAAAGGTGACATGGTCGAGGTCGAGGTGAAGAACAAGTTCCTGGTGGGCAACAACCTGGAGCTGATGACCCCGCAGGGCAACGTCCGTTTCAATCTGGAGCAGATGGAGAACCGCAAGGGCGAGCTTATCGACACCGCGCCGGGCAACGGTCACGTAGTCTATGTGCCGGTCCCGAAAGATCTGGATGTGAACTACGGCATTTTGCTGCGCAATCTGGGCGACAGCCAGGATACCCGCAACCCGCACACGGCGGCCTGAGATGGCGCTGCTCATCACCGACAAGTGCATCAACTGTGACATGTGCGATCCCGAGTGCCCCAACCAGGCTATCAGCCTGGGTGAGGAGATCTACGAGATCGACCCCAGTCGCTGCACCGAGTGCGTCGGTCACTATGAGAAGCCGACCTGCATCAGTGTCTGCCCTATCGACTGCATCATCTGGGATCCCGCTCATGTGGAGACCGAAGATCAGCTGATGGAGAAGTTTGTGCGGATGCACAGGCAGTAGCTGATGCACGGACCGTAAAACGAAAAAAAGGCCGAGTAATCGGCCTTTTTTGATCCTGCGTGCAGCGGCTGGCTATCACTTGCCGACCAGCCGGATCAGTTTGTCCAGCTCACGCTGGGCCTCCAGCATCCGGGTCTGGGACTCCTCCAGCCTGGCCTGCCGCTTGGCAATCTTCTCAGGTTTGCCACTGACTCTCGCCTCCTGCAGCTCGAGCAGGCGCTCGTCCACCTCGCCGCGCAGTTTGTTAACCCGCTCTTTCTGCTCTTTGAGCAGACCTTCATCAGTACAGTTGGCCTTGATATTACGCGCTGCCTGTTCGAGCCCGGCAATCTGCCCGGCATTGTTGTGTGCTTTGGCAAACACCAGCTGGTCATTGATGGCCTGCAGACGGGCCTTGCAACCAACCGCCTCACTGCCAAAGGCCTGACCCGCCAACAGCAGCAAGCCGGCTCCCAATACTTTCCACATCTCGATTCATCCGGTCTTGTTTGCGAGCTGACCATAAAAACCTCGATCGGCGGCAGGGTCAAGCAAGCGGGAAAAAGGTGCGACAGAAGTTGTGCAACATCACGCAATTGCCACCCTGTTGGTTCTACAATGGCGCTCTTTTCAATCAGGAGTCTGTTATGAATCAACAAATTGTGGTCATTGCCAACGGTGCCCCCTATGGCAGCGAATCCCTGTTCAACGCCCTGCGTCTCGCTATCGCCCTCAACGAACAGGGTGGAGCCAGCCTCAAGCTGTTCCTGATGTCAGATGCGGTGAGTGCAGCGCTGGCCGGTCAGGCTCCGGCCGAAGGGTACAACCTGCGTCAGATGCTGGAGATCCTGCTGGCCCAGGGCGTCACCATTCGCCTGTGCAAGACCTGCACCGATGCCCGTGGCATCACAGCTCTGCCGCTGATCGAGGGCATTGAAGTCGGCACCTTGCCGATGCTGGCCCAATGGACCCTGGCTGCCGACAAGGTGCTGACGTTCTGATCTCCCCCTCCGGACCTCTTGCTCCTTTAGCCCTCATCTGACCCTCCATGGCCCCCGCCACGCGGGGGCATTGCACGCGCCCCAGCCTCACTGACTACACTATCAATTGCCACGCCTGCTTGTTTGTCCCACCTCACGGACAGCGTAACGCCCAGTAATAAACCGAGGACGACGATGAATCCGACCGAACAGACCCTGCTTGAGCAGATGAGGATCACCGACTTTGAAATTGCCCATCGCAAGGAGTTATTGCTGCTCAATGAACAGGATGTGGCGCGGCTGGCAAGTTATTGCAGCAAGATAGAACCACGGATCGACGCCCTGGTGGATCGCTTCTACCAGCAGCAGACGGCCATCACCGAAATCGCCTTGTTGATCGGGGATGCCGATACCCTCATACGGTTGCGCACCGCGCAACGGCGCTATGTGCTCGATCTCTTCAGCGGCCATTACGATCTGGAGTACGTCAACAACCGGCTTCGGATCGGGCTGGTTCACAAGCGGATCGGGGTCGAACCCAAGCTCTATCTGGCCGCCATCAACACCCTCAAAGCCCTGCTGATCGAGGATATGTTCGAGCAGATCCGCGATGAACCGGAGCGCCTCGTCATGCTGGCCGCCCTGGACAAACTCTTTCTGTTCGACATCACTCTGGTCTTCGAAACCTACATTCGCAGTCTGGTGTCGGAAATAGAGTCATCCAGAGAGAAGTCGGAGAACTATGCCAAGAGTCTGGAGCAGAAAGTTCGCGAGCGTACCAAACAACTGGAGGAGCTGAACCGCACCGATGCCCTGACCGGATTGCTCAACGTTCGCCACCTCAACGAGCTGTTGCTGCTGAGCCTGCGCACCTGTCAGCGCCGCGCCGAACCCATGGCCATCGCCTATCTCGATATCGACAACTTCAAGCAAATCAACGATACCGAAGGTCACCAGCGCGGAGACGAGATCCTGCGCATCGTTGGCCACTGCATCCGTCAGGTCTTTCGCGCCGAAGACAGCTGCTTTCGTTATGGCGGAGATGAGTTCTGCCTGATCCTGCCCAACTGCAACGAGAGTCAGGCGCGGGATATCTATCTCAAACGATTGCTCAACACCGTCAAGGAGCAGTTGGGCGATCTCACCCTCAGTATTGGCATAGTGCAGACCGGGCCGGAGCACTACGACGACGGGCTAAACCTGATCCGGCTCGCCGACGAGAGGATGTACGCAGCCAAGAAGGCGCTCAAAGAGAAGACGCCGGGTAGCACGCACTGAACATTCAGCATCACAGATCCCCGCATTAACCGGGTCAGCTCCGCTCAACCACAGACGAGGCCACTGCGGGACGCTGTACTCTGGCCCCCCACTCATAGAGCGCAAAAATCGCCACACAAAGCAGCGCCATCAGCACATAGAGCAACTGGCCGCTCCACTGCTCGAGGATCCAGCCTCCCAGCAGGGCACCTGCGGCCCCTCCCAACCCAGCCAGTGCACTGGCGCCAAAATAGCTTCCCTTGAGGTGGGTGGGGGCCATCTGGTCGATCAGCACGTTGAGCAGTGGGAAGAGGATGGTCTCGCCAATGCTGAGCAACAGCACGGCGCCAAACCAGTGGCTGCGCACCGTCGGGTCCCCCAGCGCAAAGAGCAGCTGGGCCGCCAGAAAGAGCGCCATACCGATATGAAGACGCACCCGTACCGGCCAGCGTGACAACAACCTCAGCAGCGGAAACTGTAGCAGCACCACGGTCAGGGCATTGGTCGCCACCAGCAGGGCAACCAGCTCGGCCACCTGCGGCATGCCGGCGCGGGTCAGGTACTGAACCAGTGGCGAGTGAAATTGGGAGTAGACCAGCACCATCAGCAGATTGGCCATCACCAGCAGCAGGAAGGCGCGATCCGCCAGCAACACCTTGATGGCATCCCGCAGTCCGGGGCCAGCAGCACCCGGCTTGCCTGTGCTGCCAGCCCGGCGAAATCCCCAGCCAAAGGCCAGCGCCAGCAGCAGATAGCTCACCACCAGAAACAGGAAGGTCTCCTGCTGGGCGTTGATCCCGAGGGTCACCCCGAGCAGCGGCCCCAGCGCGGCCCCCAGATTAAGCAGAAAATAGCGCAGGTGCAGTGCCAGCTCCCGCGCCTTGGCCGAGGCCAGACTGTCGGCCATCAGCGCCTTGCCGGGGGCATCGATGAGCCCCGACGAGAGGCCGCTGCCCATCACCCCGACTCCGAGCCAGAACACCGCATGGGAGAAACCGAGCAGGCCGAAACAGATCATCGCCACCAGACAACCGGCCAGCAGTATGCTGCGCCGCCCGAAGCGATCAGAGAGCCAGCCGCCGTAAAAACTGACCAGAGTAGAGAGGGCCATCGAGCCACCCAGCAACAGGCCGATGAAGGTGGCCGAAAGGTCATAGTCACGATAGAGCAGGATGGAGAGGAAAGGCCACACCATGTAGTAGCTGGTGCGCACCATGAAGGTGCCCAGAATGACGATCCAGACCAGCGGAGTAAATTGCCTGAAGGTGCTCCATGACATCGCTATGCTCCATGCCCCGCAGCTCTTACCACAAGATCCTGTCATAAACGGGGAAAGCATTCAGTTGTAACAGAGGGCCTCAATAGAAACAACCCTCGCTCACCGACAAGGTGCAACCGGATGCAAAAAGGCCAGCCGGTGGGCATCGGCTGGCCTTTTTATCACGGGATTTCCCTCGGGCTAGCGCCAGGGGCTCTGCTGCCACAGACGCCCCAGTCCGGCTTCCAGCGCCTGCGCACCCTGCTGCCCCAGCTTCTGGGTCAGGCTTTTTGGCTTGCGATAGCTGATGCCGATCACCTTGTGGTGGCTGGCCTGCGCCAGCAGGTAATGATCACTGGTGCAGAGGGTATCCACCAACCCCAGCCCCTTGGCCTGACTCGCCAGCCAGTGCTCGCCGGTCGTGACCTGATCGATATCGAGTTGCGGGCGGTGTTCTGCCACAAAGGCCTTGAAGCGCTCGTGGATCGCCGCCAGCTCCTCACGAAACTTCTCGCGCCCCAGATCGTCGTTCTCACCGAACATGGTGATGGTGCGCTTATACTGACCGGCGGTGTGCATCTCGAATTCGATGTCATGCTTTTTCAACAACTTGTTGAAGTTAGGCATCTGGGCGATCACCCCAATGGAGCCGACGATGGCAAAGGGGGCAGCCAGGATCTTGTCCGCCACACAGGCCATCATGTAGCCACCGCTCGCCGCCACCTTGTCAATCGCCACGGTGAGCTTGATGTCACGATCGCACAGACGCTGCAGCTGGGAGGCAGCCAAGCCATAGCCATGCACCACGCCGCCACCGGATTCGAGTCGCAGCAGCACCTCGTCGCCGGGCTGGGCGACGCCGATCACCGCGCTCACCTCCTCGCGCAGGGAGGCCACCTCTTTGGCATCCATGCTGCCGTTGAAATCGAGCACAAACAGGCGACTGCGCTCATCCCCCGCCTTGGCGCGCTTCTTCTGCTCCTCTTTCTGCTGCTTTTCCATCACCTTGCGCTCGGCCTTGCTGGCAAGCGCGCTCTTGAGCGCAAACTGCCCCTGCTCCAGCTCGCTCGAGAGATCGGTCACCACCAGCTCCCCCTTGCGCGCTTTCGGCTGGCGAGTGCTGACAATCATCAGGATGATGGCGCCGATGGCCAGCAGGAAGGTCACTGTCTTGGCCAGAAACAGGCCATATTCGGTCAGAAATGTCACGATGGACTCCAGAATGGATCGGTTTTCGTCACATTCTAGGGAGTTTGATGGAGGCGCGCAAAAAATCGCAGCCAGTGCCAGGAAAAACCAACCCGAGCATCACAACCTCTCTATTTTCTTCACATTTTTCTTGCCGCTGGCTGGTCAAACAGGCGCGCGGATCAGTACACTTGGCGCCGATTGCCATGCACTTATGGCCGGAATTTGTTAACAGGAGTTGTCATGCTCGATTATCAGGCGCCCCGCGATCTGCTCAAGGATAAAGTCATTCTGGTCACCGGTGCCGGCGACGGGATCGGCCGCGAAGCCGCCCTCACCTACGCCGCTCACGGTGCCACCGTGATCCTGCTCGGCCGCACCAGCGCCAAACTCGAAGCCGTGTATGACCAGATTGAAGCGGCCGGTTATCCGCTGCCCGCCATCGTGCCGGTGGATCTGAAAGGGGCCACCGCCGCCCACTACCGCGGCATGGCCGAAACCTTCGCCCAGCAGTTTGGCCGCCTCGACGGCGTGCTGTTCAACGCCGGTCTGCTCGGCACCCTCTCTCCGTTTGAACATATTCAGGAGAAGGAGTGGGATGAGGTGATGCAGGTCAACGTCAAATCGGAATTCCTGCTGACCCAGGCGCTACTGCCGCTGCTGCGCCAGACCGCCAAAGCGCAGGGCGATGCCTCCATCGTCTACACCTCCTCCAGCGTGGGACGCAAGGGGCGCGCCTACTGGGGCACCTATGCCATCTCCAAATTTGCCATCGAGGGGATGATGGAAGTGCTGGCCGACGAGCTTGAGAACACAGGTGTGCGGGTCAATACCCTCAACCCGGGCGGTACCCGTACCAAGATGCGCGCCAGCGCCTTCCCGGCGGAAGATCCCATGAACCTCAAGACTCCGGCCGATCTGATGCCGCTCTACCTCTACCTGATGGGGTCGGATAGCCGCGGCAAAACCGGCCAGACCTTTGTGGCTCAGCCAAAATAAACAAGTTGCGTGGCCCAGCCCAAATAAATCAATAAAATACCCAGAGTGTTGTGCGGCAGGGGTTAAATTGAATAGGGGGCACAAGCTCCCTGTTCGAACCACTGACCATCCTATCTCCAATCAGGTTGAACTATGTTTCGTCCCAAGAGCACGTTTGAGCAATGGCGGATCTTTCAGGCGGTGGTCGACTGCGGCGGCTACGCCCAGGCGGCCGAGGCGCTGAACAAGAGCCAGTCCTCCCTCAATCATGCTGTTGCAAAGTTGCAGCAGAGTCTGGGGGTGCCATTGCTGGAGGTACGCGGCCGCAAGGCGGTGCTGACCCCGGCGGGCGAGATCTTCCTCAAGCGGGCCCGTCAGTTGAGCCAACAGGTGGAAGAGCTGGAAAATCTGGCCAACAACCTGGAGCGGCAGTGGGAGCCGCAGATCAACCTCTATGTCTCGGCGCTGCAACCAAGGGATCGCCTATATCGGGCGCTGGCCAGCTTCTATCCCCGCAGCCGGGGTTGCCGGGTCAATCTGCACGAACGTATTCACTGCCACTTCAACGCCCTGCAACCGGGGGATCTGATGCTCTCCGAGCACCTGCCCGGCGATCGCACCGGTCTGCTGCTGGACGAGGTGTGCCTGCTGCCTCTCTGCGCCGCCAGCCATCCGCTGGCACAGGAGGAGGGGGCGATCCGCAGCGACGTATTGACCAACCACAACCAGATCAGCCTTCACCCCCCCATTCACCGCTCGGTAGACTGGAACGATGCGGATGACACCGGCTGGAAGGCCACCCACTACCACGAAGTGCTCGCCATGCTGCGCCTTGGCCTCGGCTATGCCTGGCTGCCGCGCCATCTGGTAGAGCGGGAGCTGGCGGAAGGGTCACTCATACAGCTGGATCTAGAGAGCGGCAACGAGCGCCACCTCTACACCTATCTGCTGACCCTCTCCCCCGAATCTCTCGGTCCTGCGACCGAGCTGCTGCTGCGCTGCCTGCGCAACGAATATCAGGGCGAATCAGCGCCGCTTCCGCACGCCCAGCCCCGACACGACAAATAACAGCCAGCCCCCCCGTCAGA
>NZ_QAJD01000092.1:31633-39097 GCF_003061465.1 Aeromonas sp. HMWF017 | reverse complement strand
TTGGGCACCCGCCAGCTGGCGGCCAGTGCCACCAGCGCCAATCCCAGCGCCACCATAAAGACCCCGTGGAAACTCCACACCTCCGCAACGACACCGGCGATAGCCCCTGCCATGATGGAGCCGGTGCGGATGCTGTTGGCAAACAGGGTGGTCGCCACCCCGGCCCGCCCCGGCATCAGATCCTGAAAATAGGACATGCCGATCCCCGCCACGATACCGATGAATATGGCGTTGAACAGTTGCAAAGCGATCAGCGCGTATTGGTCGGTGAGGGTCACCAGACCTGTGTAAAAGGCCGCGCCAGCCAGCACCGCCAGCAACATCATGGGGCGCTTGCCAAAACGTGCCGTGTAGTAACCCGCCAGCAGCATGAAGGGGATCTCCAGCGCCGCCGCCGTGCCCATCAGGATACCGGCAAGCTTCTCATCCATCCCGAGCTCCCGGGTGATGTAGAGCGGCATATTGATGAGATACATGCTGTTGCAGGTCCACATCAGGGTGGAGGCGATAAAGAGCGCCCGCACCGCCGGATCCCGCCAGCTGCTAACCCGTTCGGTCTCTTCAGCCATCTTGGGCAAAGGGAGAGAGGGCAGCCAGCGCCACACCACCAGGGCACAGAGCAGATAGGCCAGTGCCGAGGCCAGGTACATCAACTCGAAACCGTAGCCGATGGCCAGCGCAAAGGCGATGGGCGGGCCTATGACCCAGGCCAGCGAAAACTGGGCCCGCATCACCGAGCTGAACATGTCAGCCCGCCGGTTGCGGCTGTCGGAGTACTCCCGCGCCAGCGCAAACAGCTGGGGACTGGCAGTGGCCGCCAGCGCCGCCAGCATCACCCCCAGACTCGCCAGCAGCCAGTAGTTGCGGTTCCAGGCAAACAGCAAGGAGAGCGCCACCCCGGCAAAACAGCAGCGCAGGATCAGTCGCTTGCGATCCCCCTTGTTGTCGGAGCGGTGGCCCAGCCACTGGCTGACCAGAATGCCCACCACCGCATTGATGGTATAGAAGAGCCCGACCAGAAAGGGGCGCACCTGCACCTCCTCGGCCAGAAACAGACTTAAGGTAGGCACCTGCAATGCCACCGCGACGCCGGTCATAAAGGTCACGGCAAGAAACGAAAGAGAGACGGGATCCGGGCGTTTGACCGCCGCTATCGACAAGCTCATAGGGTTACCACTGATTGGAAGGACGATACGGGCTAACGGGCGGCAGCCGTATGAAAATTCGGCGCCTATCTTATGTCACTATCAAGAGCGGGCTCAAGGATGGCATAAGCGGGTGTGCGCCTTGCGAGGGAGGCCGCGACCCCGTAGAGTGAAAGCCCATCCTGCCAGCACAAGGAGTTCGCATGTTTGATTTTGATCAGGAAGTAGACCGCAGTGGCACCATGAGCCTGAAATGGGACAAGTACAAGGGTCAGGATGTGCTGCCCATGTGGGTTGCCGATACCGACTTTGTCTCCCCCCCGTCCGTGATTGAGGCGTTGACCAAACGGGTCGCCCACGGCATTTTCGGCTATTCACGCCCCTCGCCGCGCCTGATCGAACTCATTATCGAACGGATGGCGACCCGCTATGGCTGGGCTATCGAGCCCGAATGGCTGGTATTCCTGCCCGGCGTGGTGCCGGGGCTAAACCTTGCCTGCAAGGCGTGGAGCCAGCATGGCCGTGGCATCATCACTCCCAAGCCGGTCTACTACCCCTTCCTGCAAGCGCCGGGCTTCAATGATCGTCCCCTGCTCACCGTGCCGATGATTGAGGAAGCGGGTCGCTGGGTGCTGGATCTTGAAGAGCTGGAGCGTCAGGCTCCCGCCGCAGATCTGCTGCTGCTCTGCAACCCCCACAACCCGGGCGGCACCATCTTTACCCGTAACGAGCTGCTGGCCATCGATGCCATCGCCGCGCGCCACAATCTGGTGATCTGCTCCGATGAAATCCACTGCGATCTGCTGCTGGATAAAAACGCCCGCCACATTCCCTACGGCGCCATCAGTGCGCAAGCGGCCGAGCGCTGTGCGGTGATGATGGCCCCGAGCAAGACCTTCAATATCGCCGGTCTCTGCTGCTCCTTCGCCATTATCCCCAACCCCCGTCTGCGCTTCAGGCTGCAACAGGCGATGCGCGGCATCAGCGCCGACGTCAACCTGCTGGGCTTTGTCGCCGCCGAAGCGGCCTATGAGGGTGGCGAACAGTGGCTGACCGAGCAACTCGACTATCTGGCGGCCAATCTGGCCCTGATCCAGCAAGCGGTGGCTCGCTGGCCTGGCGTCAAGCTGGCCAACCATCAGGCGACATATCTGGCCTGGATCGATGTGAGCGCCCTTGGCCTTGCCGATCCCATCGCCTTCTTCGAGCAGGCAGGGGTTGGTCTCTCCCCCGGCGCCCAGTTTGGCGACGGTCAGTTTGTGCGGCTCAACTTCGGCTGCACCAGGGCACGACTAACCGACGCGCTGGCTCGGATGGAGCGGGCAATCCTCAACAACAAGCCCTGATCAGCCAGCAACGGGATGGGCAAGCCCCATCCCTTTTTCACTGTGTCATCAGCCAGCGGTCAACTCAGTCAACGGTCAATTATGTCTCTACGGATCTTGCATCACCTTCTGCTCCCCCTCTGTGCACTCTCTGCGCTGCTCCCCTTTGGCAGCCAGGCGCTGACTATCGGAACGGGCCCACTCAACGGGGTCTACTACCCGACCGGTGGCGCCATCTGCCGGGTGCTCAATGCCGGCCATGCCCTGCATGGGGACAGCTGCACCGTGCAGAGCACCCGTGGCTCGATGGCCAACCTCAAGGCACTCGACAAGAGGGACGTACAGCTGGCACTGGTACAATCCGATGTGTTGCACCACGCCCTGCACGGCACCGGCCCCTTCAGCGGGCAGGGGGCCAACCATGAGCTGCGCAGCCTGTTTCGCCTCTATCAGGAGTCGCTGACCCTGCTGGCCGCCCCCAATAGCGGCATCACCACCCTGGCAGATATCGAAGGGAAACGGGTTTATCCCGGCAACAAGGGCGCCGGTGAGCAGATCACCAGCCAGGCCCTGATGGCAGCCATGGGATGGCAACCCGGGCAGTTTGCTGCCTATCAACTCAAGTCGGACAGCGAGCCGCTGGAAGGGCTGTGCGATGGCTCGCTGGATGCCGCGTTTGTGGTTGCCGGTCACCCCAGTCTGGCGGTCGGCGATCTGATCAGCCGCTGCAAGGTGCGCCTCATTCCCATCGAAGGGGAGCAGATCGACAGGCTGCTCAAGCAACACCCCTACTACCAGCGCAGCCGTATCGCCGCCAACCTCTATCCGGGACAGACCACAGCCATCAACAATATCGGGATGAGTGCCGAACTGGTGGCGCTGGCCAGCCTGCCGGACCCCATCGTCCGTACCGTGCGCGATACCCTGCTGGCCCGGGTCAAACAGTTCAGTCGGCTGCATCCTGCCCTGAGCAAGGTGACCCCCGAGCAGTTGCAGGCGCAGACCGAGCTGCCCCTCCATGCTGGGATGTCGGATCAACCGCCAGCTCCCTTGTCACTGACTCCCGAGCAGTTAACCGCGGAACAGCTGACACCGGAGCCGTTAACACCAGCACCATCGACCTCGGAAGCGGTGCCCACGACAGAGCAGGTGAGTGCCGCCGACGGGACGACTGCTCCCCTTGAAGCGCTCTCTGACGCGACCGCCACCAGCAGTGCCGCAGTGGCAACAGAAGCCACAGAGGTTAATCCCTTGCCCGAAGAGGCACTTGAGGTCACCTCCGAGCTCACTGCTACGCCGACCACCGAGGGGGAAAGAGTGGCTCCCTCTGCCGCAGCGTCAACGGTTCCATCACCATCGGCTGCCGTGTCGACTCAGTTGCCACAGAGCGCCTCTGCGGCCACTGCGCCGCAAGAGCAGGCAATCCAGCCTGCCAGCAGCGCGGTGACTGGCGAAACCTCGCAGCAGGATAAAACCGATACACTTCCCTCCCCATCCACCAGCGCAGCCACACCGCCGTAACCCTGAACGGTAAGCGCCCACAAATGCATCAGGGCAGCCTCGGCTGCCCTGATTGTTGATATGCGCTCGATAGTGGCGAAGTCGATTGACCAGCTCACCTTGCCGTCCGCTAAGGCTCCATCCCCCTAGTCAGATAGGGGTTGGGCTTCTGGATCTCCTCCTCAACCCAGTGCAGCAACTGCTTGATGGCCCGCGACAACACCTGATTCTGGCGCACCACATAACCCAGACTGGTCCCGGGAAAATCGCCGAGGCTGGTGACCGGCGCGGTGAGGTTGAGGCGCGGATGCAGGGAGAAGTCCGGCACGATGGCGACACCAAAGCCCGCCTCGGCCCAATCGAGCTGGGCGTCCACGCTGCCCACCTCCATGATGCGGCAAGGGGGGAGCGCCAGCAGCGGCAGGGACGGGTCGATCAGCGCCCGGGTGCGGGTGTCGTGACCGAGCAGGATCAGGGTCGGCTCGTCGAGGGGGTCGCTCTCCCCCGCCACCGCCCGCGCCTGCCAGCGGGCAAGGCCGTGCCCCAGCGCGCACCAGGTCACCTGTTGCAGCTCGGTATAGAAGAGCGGCTCGCTGCGCTTTTGCGCCATGACAAAACCCAGATCCGCCTTGCCCGCCTTGACCAGCTCGGCGGCCTGATCCGAAGTGGTGTTGAACAGGGTAAGGTCGATGCCGGGGAACTCCCGCTTGAAGCGCTGGAACGGCTGGATCAGCAGCAGGCGGGAGATGATGTCGCTGGCGGCGATGGCCAGCGTCCCCTGACTCAGCTGGTTGAGGGCATTGAGATCGGACTGGCAGAGCTGCAACTCGGCAATGGTGCGCTCGGCGCTTTGCAGCAGCCGCTCCCCCGCCTGCGTCAGGCGAAACGGGCTGCGCTCGATCAGCCGCACCCGGGTCGCCTGCTCCAGCCGTTTGATATGCAGGCTGACATTGGGCTGAGTCATGTGCAGTTCGGTGGCGGTCTGACCAAAATGTTGCAATCGGGCCAGAGTGACAAAGGTTTGCAGCCAGTGAATATCCAGCATAAGAGTCCCTCAACCCGCGATGTGCGGGGCTTGCCAGGCAAAATCGGACGGTTTGCCGCTTAATTGGCCATAATTATATGGTTCTCTTATCGGAATTATAAAGATAATTAATTTTTCTAATCCGCATCAGGCTCCTAGGATGGACGCCTAACGTCTTAGGAGAAAGAGTCATGTCGTCTATCGTAGTCGTAGGTGCTAACTGGGGTGATGAAGGCAAAGGCCGCATCGTGGATTATCTGGCAGGTCAAGCTGGCGCCAGCATTCGCTTCCAGGGCGGCAACAACGCTGGCCACACCGTGGTCAACGACCTTGGCACCTTCAAGCTGCACCAGGTTCCGAGTGGCGTATTCAACCCGGATTGCCTGGTTGTCCTCGGCCCGGGCATGGTGATCAGCCCCGAGAAACTGACCGTCGAGCTCGAGGAAGTCAAAGCCTCCGGCGTGACTCCGAAGCTGGCCATCTCTGACCGCGCAACCCTCTGCCTGCCGCTGCACGCACTGGAAGATACCCTGGAAGAGCAACGTCTGGGTGACGGCGCCTATGGCTCCACCCGTCAGGGCATCGCTCCTGCCTACGGCGATCGCGTGATGAAGAAAGCGATCCTAGTCGGCTGGCTGAAACAGCCGGACGTGCTGGTCGAGCGCATCCAGTTCATGCTGGACTGGAAACTGCCGCAGATGAAGGCTATCTACCCCTCCTTCGAATTCACCCAGACTGCCCAGGAGATGGCCGACTGGCTGCTGGAAGTCTCTGCACCCTGGATCGACGCCGTCTGCAACGTCAGCATGCCGCTCAAAGCACTGCAGGCTGAAGGCAAGACCCTGCTGTTCGAAGCCCAGCTGGGCGCTGGCCGTGACCTGATCTACGGCGAATACCCTTGGGTCACCTCCTCCCACGTATCTGGCGCCTACGCCGGTATCGGTGGCGGTCTGCCGGGTCTGCGCCCGGAGCGCGTCATCGCTGTGGCCAAGGCATTCAGCTCCTCTGTCGGTACCGGCACCCTGCTGACCGCCATGGAGAACCAGGACGAGTTCCGCAAGATCACCAACGAGTTCGGTGCCACCACCGGCCGTCCCCGTGATGTCGGTTACTTCGACGCCGTCGCCACCAAGAACGGTGTCGAGCTGCAAGCCGCCACCGAAGTGGCCCTGACCAAGCTGGACTGCCTGACCGGTCTGCCGGATCTGAAGATCTGCGTGGCCTACGAAGGTGCCCACACCGAGAACCCGATTTGGCCGCAAACCGCTGCCCTGAAGCCGGTTTACGAGCAGATGGAAAGCTGGAGCGAAGACATCACCGGCTGCCGCACCTTCGAAGAGCTGCCCAAAGCGGCCCAGCAATACGTGCTGCGTATCGAAGAGCTGCTCGGCGTACCGGTTCCGATGGTTTCCGTCGGCCCGGGCCGTGACGAGATGATCCTGCGCTAAGCCGCACCTCTCATCGTCAAACAAAAAACCGGCATCCCTGATGCCGGTTTTTTTATGGCTGCCGTTTACCTTCTTGCCATAAAACCACCCAAAGGCTCAATTAACTCACCAATCGACCTCACATTGAGCCGTTCTGCAATAACATTCTACCCTGCCCTCGTTAAAGTGAACCCGTTACCACACGAGGAGTCACCCGATGAAATTGCTCAAACAGAGTGCCCTGTTGCCACTGCTCTGCCTGACGGCCATGCCAGCCTTTGCCATGACCCTGAAGAGCACGGACATTCACGAAGGCCAGTTGATGGACAAACAGTTCAGCTTCAACGGCTTTGGCTGCAGCGGCGACAACCACTCGCCCCAACTTAGCTGGCAGGATCTGCCGGCAGGCACCAAGAGTGTTGCCATCACCGCCTATGATCCCGATGCCCCTACCGGCAGCGGTTGGTGGCACTGGCTGGTGGTTAACCTGCCTGCCACCCAGAGCGAGCTGGCCAGCAATGCCTCCGGCAAGCTCAAGCAGGGATTGGAGATCCGCACCGACTTTGGCAGCCAGGGGTACGGCGGCCCCTGCCCGCCCGCTGGTCACGGCATGCACCGCTATCAGTTCACCGCCTGGGCCCTGCCCCATGATCTCGAGGTGAAGGCTGATACCCCGCCCGCTATGATAGGCTTCATGCTCAACAGCATGGCGCTCGGCAAGGCCACCCTGACCGCCACCTTCGTCACCCCCTAGGAGCCAACCGGATGAGCACTCCTCTGCTGCAACAGAGCCACTATCTCGGGATCCGCCAGCAGCCCCTGCATCGGGTGCTCATCTATGCCCCAACCCTCATCTGGGTCACCCAGGGGAGCAAACAACTGTGGTGGCGCGAGCAACGTCTGTCGTTTGACAGGGAGCGGTGGCTGCTGATCCCGGCAGGCCACCAGCTCACCTTCGTCAATCAACCTGATCAGGGCAAGTTTCGCTCCCACGCCATCACGCTGCTCACCCCGCCGCCGCCAGAATGGCTGGCCGAGTCAGC
>NZ_QAJD01000092.1:10662-31614 GCF_003061465.1 Aeromonas sp. HMWF017 | reverse complement strand
CCGTCAAGGTCACCCCCGGGCTCGCCTTCTGCTTTGAACTCATCAGCACCATGGCCGAACGGGGACTGAGCGAGGCGACCCAGGCCGAACTGCTGCGCGGCTTCTATGCCGAGCTGCGGGCCGCCAACGCCCTCGGGTTGCTCTTTCCCGCCAGCACCATGACCCTCGCAGAGCGGCTGGCCCGCTACCTGGCGGTGGAACCCGGCATCGCTCACACCCTGGAGGCGGTGGCCCCCCACTTCTCCATGAGTCGCGCCTCCATGGTGCGCAAGCTGGCCGCCGAAGGTCGCAGCTTTCGCCAGTTGCTGGCTCAGGTGCGCATGAGCCACGCCCTCAACCTGTTGCAACAGGGCCTGACCCCGCTGGAGGCCGCCCTCGCCTGCGGTTATGACTCCCCCAGCCGCTTTGCCGCTCGCTTCAAACAGGAGTTCGGCCTGACGCCCCACCAATACCTGCACACCTGCCCTGCCAGATTGGCGAGCAATGACAAGTAAAATATTACTTAAAACCAATTCTATGTAACCTGATGTAACCCGGTGATCCCGCTCACATTGCCGCCTCTTCAGAGTGTGATCTCGCGCCAACGCTCCCTTTCCCCTTGCCATACAATGGCTACCGAACACCTTTTCACTAAAAATAAGCGTAAAAAATCTTCCTTTTAACCTACATAAACGGAATTGGAGCGAGAAATGTTTCGTAAAACTTTACTCTCGGTAGCCCTAGGCACCGCCCTGTTCGGACTGACCGCCTGCAACGATAACCAGACAGAGAGCAGCACAGTCGCCAAACCGGAGCAGGCCATCCAGTACAAGGACGTGATCGACCGTCGGGGAACACCGACCCAATTCCGCGACTTTGACAGCTACTCCAACCTCAAATACAACCCGCTGCTCGATCTGGGGGCATGGCACGGTTTCCTGCTGCCTGCCAGCGACAAGGAGTGGGGGGGCTTTACCGGCCCCATGGTCATCTCCGAGGAGTACAGCCTCTTCTTTGCCAGCGAGCTGGACAAGCTCACCCTGAGCGATGCGAGCGGCCGCCCGTTCCCGCTCACCAGCGCCCGCAAGCAGGAGGTGTACGCCATTCCCGGTGCGCTGGTGCAACGCTTCGAGTTCGAGCCCTTCACGCTGGAGCTGGAGCTGCGTTATGGCGATGCCCGCACCGCCCTTATCCGCACCCGACTCATCAACCAGACCGATGCACCGCTCACCCTCAACCTCAACTGGCAGGGCGAGTTGCTCAATCAATGGGATGCCAAGGATACGATTGCCAGCAAATATCCAGGCTGGACTCGCACCATCAGCGAGAGCGACAAAGGAATCGAATTCCAGTTCGGCAAACTGCGCAGCACCTGGAACATCATGCAGAGCGGCAGCGCCCGCTATCGCATCGACCGCACCCTGCCAAGTCGCACCACCCTCGACCAGAAGACACTGGGCTACCAAAGCGACGCCAGCATTACCCTGGCCGCCAAGGGGAGCGAGGATATCTACACCCTGCAGAGCTATCTCCACTCCGCAGATGACGCCAGCCGCCATCAGCAGAGCCATCAGGCCCTGCTGGCCAACCCGGCCAGCTATTTTGCCGACTCCATCCGCCGCTGGGAGGGCTACCTTGCCAAGGGTCTCTCCAATCAGGGGATCCCCGAGTCGGAGCGTCGCATCGCCGTCAAGGCGATGGAGACCCTCAATGGCAACTGGCGATCCCCGGCTGGCGCCATCCTCCATGACGGAGTGACCCCCTCCAATACAGCCCGCTGGTTCGACGGGGTCTGGGCCTGGGACAGCTGGAAACACGCCTATGCCATGGCGCACTTCAACCCTGAGGTGGCCAAGAACAACGTGCGCGCCATGTATGATTATCAGGTGCAGCCGGATGATCCGGTGCGACCGCAGGATGCGGGCATGGTGATCGATGCCGTCTTCTACAACAAGCTGGCGGATCGCGGTGGCGATGGCGGCAACTGGAACGAACGCGACACCAAGCCGCCCCTCTCCGCCTGGGCCATCTGGGAAATCTACAGCGCCACCAAGGACAAGGCCTTTATCGCCGAGATGTATCCCAAGCTGCAGGCCTACCACGACTGGTGGTACCGTGCGCGGGACAACAACCACAACGGCATCATCGAATATGGCGCCACCAAGCATGTGGAGCACAACGACGAGTACGGCAATATCACCTTCAAGGTGCAGTACTCCAACGGTATTCCCGCAGGGCTGGATCTCTCCAGCTGTACCAGTGAGGGGGATGGCTGGTATGCCTGCGCCGGTATGCCGCTCTATCAACAGGTGTTGAACGTGGGTGGCTACAGCGACATGGATATCGGTGCCCAGCACGGCGCCGGTTGGGAGTCAGGCATGGACAACGCCGCCCGCTTCGGCTTTATCGAACCGGGCCAGCTGCAACGCTATGCCGACAAGACCTATGGCGGAGATTTGGCCAAGGCACGTCAGGACTGGAACGTCGCCTTCTTTGAAAACCATCAGGACAATGGCGATTTGATCGGTTTCTCCATCGATCAGGAGTCAGTGGAGCTCAACGCCTTCCTCGCCAAAGAGAAACGCATTCTGGCAGACATGGCCGACCTGCTTGGCAAGCCGGACGACGCGAGCCGCTACCGCGATGGCGCGACCCAGCTGGCTGGTTACATCAACAGCTGCATGTTCGATGAGGCATCAGGCTTCTATTACGATCGCCAGATTGCTCAGGGGGATGTTGCTGACGGCAACGGCTGCGTCGGCAAATTGCTGACCGCCCGCGGCCGTGGCCCGGAAGGGTGGAGCCCGCTCTGGGCTGAGGTCGCCGACAAGGAGAAAGCGGCACGGGTGCGCGAGGTCATGCTCAACGCCCAGGAGTTCAACACCAGGATCCCGCTGGGCACAGCCGCGCTGACCAACCCGGCCTACGACCCCAATATCTACTGGCGAGGCCGGGTATGGCTCGATCAGTTCTACTTCGGGGTGAAGGGGCTCGAAAACTACGGCTATCGCAGCGATGCCGAGGCTCTGGTCAACAAGCTGTTCAACAACGCTGAGGGCTTGGCGGGCAGCGGCCCCATCCGCGAAAACTACAATCCGGAGACCGGCGCCATGCAGGGAGCCAGCAACTTCAGCTGGAGCTCGGCCCACCTCTATATGCTCTATCGCAACTTCCTGAAACCACAGGCGTAAGCTTGCTCCACCATGCAAAAGGCCTCCGGATGGAGGCCTTTCTGTTTTCACTCAAGTTGCACTCACACAATACCTGCCACGCGGCGGGTACGGGCTCGTCTTAGCCGTTCGTGAGCGGCAAAGAGAGGCGTTTGGCCAGTGCCTGGAAGTGCTGGCTCACCTCAGCCCCGAACAGGGGGTCGCCAATGGCGCGGTTCTGCCAGTTTTGCTCCAGATGACGCCAGTCATCCTCGGTCAGGGAGTCACGCAGATGGGGGAAGATCACCCCCTCTTCGTAGTTCATGTGCGCCTCTTGCAGCTCCACGAAGCGCTCCAGCTTGGTGGTGAACTGATCGAGGGGGATCACCGCATCCATCAGGATCATCTCCACCATCTCCTTGAGATCGGCCCCGGCCTCCAGCAGCTTGACGTGTTCCTCCTGCAGGCGGTTGGCGACCTCACCCTCCACCACCCGATATTTCAGGTAGTAGTCATAGATGAGATCTTCCTTGGGATGATGGTACTTGTCAGAGACCTCCCGCAGGTAGTCGATGACATCGCGCACCAGAAAATAGCTGATGGGCTCTTCGGCGCGAATGGCTGCCAGCTTGTGCTTGAGCAGCTCCAAAAGTCGGGCGATGTTGAGATGGTCCTTGTGCAGACTGGATAACATGGGCACTCCTTGGCTCTGAATTAATCTTATGTCCCTGAGTATACGGTCATTTGTCGCCCGAACTTTGCACTCAATCAAGTGGGATGCAGACAGATTTCCACTCTATCGGACTCTTGCCCTGTTGTTCCAGCAAGCGATTGGTCTCGCTAAAGTGACCGCAACCGATGAAACCGCGGTGGGCAGAGAGTGGGCTCGGGTGCGGCGCGGTCAGCACATAGTGGCGCTGGCGGTCGATGAAACGTCCCTTCTTCTGGGCGTGGGCACCCCACAGCAGGAACACCACCCCCTGACAGCTGGCATTGATCTGCGCGATGACCCGATCGGTAAAGGTCTCCCATCCCAGATGGGCGTGGGAATGGGCCTGACCGGCCTGCACCGTCAGCACAGTGTTGAGCAGCAGGACGCCCTGTTTGGCCCAGGATTCGAGAAAGCCGTGATTGGGTGTGACGAAACCTGGCAGGTCACGCTGCATCTCTTTATAGATGTTGACCAGTGAGGGGGGCGTACGTACGCCGGGCAGAACGGAGAAGCAGAGCCCGTGCGCCTGATTGGGGCCGTGGTAGGGGTCCTGGCCCAGGATCACCACCTTGACCTGATCCAGCTCGGTCAGCTTGAAGGCATTGAACACATCGGTGGCTGGCGGGTAGATCACCTTGCCCGCTTCCCGCTCGGCTCTGACAGTTGCCAGCGTACTCTTGAAATAGTCCTGCTCTTTCTCAGAGCCAATCACATCACTCCAGGTCAGCACCCCGGCCTCCTCACTTGATACGGCGAAGGGCTCAGGATAGGGGGCCAGCCCGCAAGACGCAACCGTGGCTCACGCTTTCCAGAGCCTGGCGAGGCGCCCCGAGTGCTCCAGCTTGCGCAGCCCGGTATTGAACAGCAGCATCAGACGGCGCGCCTCGGGATCGGCCTTGCGCATCAGCAAGTATCCCGGTTGCGACCAGATGGGGTCGGCGGCACCGGTCAGTGACAGCGATTGGGGATGACGAACGAGCGCCTGCTGGAACAGAGTCTGTGCCACCTGCTCATCCATCACCAGATAGTGGATCCGCCCGTCAAGCAGCTTGCCCATGCTCTCCTCATCGGAATCTGACCACTCGAGGGTGAGCCCGGCTTGGCGAGCGGCAAAACCATCGCCATAGAAGTAGCCACGGGTCACCCCGACCGGCTCGTGTTTCAGCTCACCCAGATTGACCGCGGGCGTACCGGTCAGCGTCATCAGGCGAGTGGTGAGATGGCCGAGCGAGGCGGAGAGATAGAAAAGCTGCTCCCGCTCACGGGAGCGAAACCAGGGCATGGTGACCACATAGCGCCCCTCCAGAGTCAGTCGGTAAGCCTCGGCCCAGGAATAGAAGTGAAAGCTGACATCGAGCCCCTCTTCGGTAAAGGCCTGGCGTACCACCTCACAGAGAAAGCCCTGATTGGGCAACGACTCACTGATATAGGGCGGCCACTCGCCCACGGCAATACGCACCGTCTCGGCCCGCACCACAACACTGCTTGCCCAGCAACAGAACAGGGCCAGCCATGCCCACTTTCGCCACCTATTATTCACCCGGCACTCTCCTCGCTTTTTTTGCTGAGTGTAGCCAACCCCTCAATTAACCTCAGAAGAAAGCCAAAAAGATGTAGTTAAATTACTAGATTAACGAGATAAAAGATGCATAATTTGCATATCTTACAAAATCAGAAAAATGACCTATTTTTGATTCAACTCAAGAATTTAATCCCATTGAAATGGCGCTTTGTCGGATTTTCTTGATCTAGATCAATTTTGGTAATATTGCCACCGTGGTATATATGACCCCATCAAAGAAAAGGTGTAAGGCAAGGGCCCTTTAAGTCATCGCCATCGACGGTAGCTTAAATACATCAGGGTAATTTCCTTACAGTTGGATTCGCGTTCCCATTGAGGAGTCATACCATGATCAAAGGCATTCAAATCACCCAGGCCGCCAACACCGCTCTGCTGAACTCTTTCTGGCTGCTGGACGAAGAGAAGCAACAAGCTCGCTGCATCTGCGTCAAAGGCGATGCTTTCGCTGCCGATCAAGAAGTGCAACTGGCTGACCTGGGTCAGTTCGAATACCGCGAACTGCCGGTTCAGGCTGAGCCTGCTGTTGAAGGTGGCCAGCACCTGAACGTCAACGTGCTGCGTCGCGAAACTCTGGAAGATGCTATCGAAAACCCGGAGAAGTACCCGCAGCTGACCATCCGTGTATCTGGCTACGCAGTGCGTTTCAACGCTCTGACCCCGGAACAGCAGCGTGACGTGGTTACCCGTACTTTCACCCAGAGCCTGTAATCAGCGCCCTGCAGTGAAGAGCTGATACTCGCTGTATCGGCACAAAAAAACGGCCAATCGGCCGTTTTTTTATTGCCCCCGCACCAGCCAACGCGGCCGTGCGGGGCGAAACAGCGCTTACGCCCTGTCCGCTTCCAGTTGCCCGACCTTGCCGCCGAGCACTGCATCCATTTTCTTCTCGTCCAGCTGCTTGCAGTATTTGGCGACCACCACGGTGGCAACCCCGTTACCGATCAGGTTGGTCAACGCCCGCGCTTCGGACATAAAGCGGTCGATCCCCAGGATCAGCGCCAAACCAGCCAGTGGCAGATGGCCCACCGCCGAAATGGTCGCTGCCAGCACGATAAAGCCACTACCAGTCACCCCCGCCGCTCCTTTCGAGGAGATCAGCAGTACCACCAGCAGGGTGATCTGCTGGAACAGATCCAGCGGCGTATTGGTAGCCTGGGCGATAAAAATCGCCGCCATGGTCAGATAGATGGAGGTGCCATCCAGGTTAAAGGAGTACCCGGTCGGAATGACCAGCCCCACCACCGATTTCTGGCAACCCAGCTTCTCCATCTTGTCCAGCATCCGCGGCAGTACCGACTCGGAAGAGGAGGTCCCCAGCACGATCAGCAGCTCCTCGCGAATGTAGGAGATGAAACGCAGGATGCTGAAGCCTGAGGCTTTAGCGATGCTGCCCAGCACAATGAAGATAAAGAAGAGGCAGGTGAGATAGAAGCAGGCAATAAGCTGGCCCAGCTGTACCAGTGAACCTACTCCATATTTGCCGATGGTAAATGCCATTGCCCCAAATGCACCGACCGGCGCCAATCTCATTATCATATTGATAATGCCAAATATGACTTTGGAGAAACTGTCGATGACGCCGAAAATAATCTGTCCCTTTTCACCGATATGATGCAGGGAGAAGCCGAACAGCACCGCAAACAGTAACACCTGCAAGATATTACCGCTGGCAAAGGCACCGATCACACTGCCCGGAATAATATCCAGTAAAAAGGCGATAATGCCCTGGGATTTGGCCTGCTCCGCATAAGCGGAGATGGCGCTGGCATCCAGCGCAGCCGGATCGACGTTCATACCGGCACCCGGTTGCAGCAGGTTGACCACGCACAGCCCGATGATCAAGGCGATGGTGCTGACTACCTCGAAGTAGAGCAGAGCAATGGCGCCGGTCTTGCCGACCGCCTTCATGCTCTCCATCCCGGCAATGCCGGTAACCACGGTACAGAAAATAACGGGGGCTATGATCATCTTGATCAATTTGACGAAGCCATCACCGAGGGGCTTCATATCGGCGCCCAGTTCCGGATAGACATGCCCCAGAAATACCCCGAGGGTAATCGCGAGCAATACCTGAAAATAGAGGCTGCTAAATAGTTTCTTTCGCATTATTAACGTCCTGTTAATTTAATTGCACATTGTTATGGCAGCAATAAACATGCAGATAGCCGGACGAGATATCTGCGTACCTCACCCGATCCATGCTGTTTCTGCATTACTACGGTCACCACTTTACATGTAATAAAAAACAATTAAGAGACATCAATCACACAACAAAATTAACACCATTAACACCACGGCAACCAATAATTATTTGCTCGCAGATTAATTTGAGTCTTCAACTAAATATGGCAGATATAAAAATACCCCGCATTGCGGGGCATTTTTATCAGGCATGACTGCGTCGGGATCAGGCCGAGGTATCGAGGGGTTCGAAGCCCTTGATCAGGTCATCAATGGCCTTCATCTGTTTGAGGAAGCCTTCCAGCTTCTCCAGCGGCAGGGCGCTCGGGCCGTCACAACGGGCAATTTTCGGGTCCGGGTGGGATTCAATAAAGAGACCGGCCAGACCGACCGCCATGCCGGCGCGCGCCAGCTCGGTCACCTGCTCGCGACGGCCACCGGAGGCGGCCCCCAGCGGATCACGGCACTGCAGGGAGTGGGTCACGTCAAAGATCACCGGATAGCCACCGGTGCTCTTCTTCATCACCCCCAGACCCAGCATGTCCACTACCAGGTTGTCGTAGCCAAAGTTGGCACCACGCTCGCACAGGATCAGCTGATCGTTGCCGCACTCCTCGAACTTGTCGGTGATGTTCTTCATCTGGCTTGGGCTGAGGAACTGCGGCTTCTTGATGTTGATGACGTTGCCGGTGCGAGCCATGGCTTCCACCAGATCGGTCTGACGTGCAAGGAAGGCGGGCAGCTGGATAACGTCAACCACTTCGGCGACCGGCTTGGCCTGATGGGGCTCGTGCAGATCGGAGATGACCGGCATGCCGAAGGTCGCTTTCAGCTCCTGGAAAATCTTCATCCCCTCTTCCAGACCCGGACCGCGGTAGGAGTGGATGGAGGAGCGGTTGGCCTTGTCCCAGCTCGCCTTGAAGACAAACGGGATGCCCAGCTTGCTGGTCACTTCCACGTACTTCTCGCACACCGCCATCGCCATGTCGCGGGATTCCAGCACGTTCATGCCGCCAAACAGCACGAACGGTTTGTCGTTGGCAACGTCGATCTGGTTGATCTTGATATTCTTCTGTTCCATCTAAGACTTCCTTAATGAAGGGGCCTGAAGCCAAGTTACTCCGTTGCAGCCGAGCGCTGCGGCCTTGATATTCTTCTGTTTCAACTCCAAGACATCCTTAATAAAAGGGCCTGAAGCCAAGTTACTCCGTTGCGACCGGACGCAGCGGCCTTGATATTCTTCTGTTTCAGTTTCAAGCCGCCCTTAATGGAGGGGCTTGGGGCTCAGATCCAGCGCGGCCAACTGCACTTTCAGCACATCGGCGACCGGATCGTCCGGGCATTGTTCAATAAAATATTCAAAATCGTCGGCGGCCTGACGCGGGCAATCGAGCTGCTCGTAGATAAAGCCGCGATCCCGCGTCTCCAGCGGATCGCCGGGCTTCATCCGCAGCAACAACTCGCTGCAACGCAGTGCCTCGGGCATGCGGTCTTCCCGCAGCAAGGCCCCCTTGCTGACGTTGAGCAGCCGTTCGATGATCTCCCACTGGCCGGAGGGCTGCAGGTAGTCGGGGGTCAGGGTCGCCAAGTCCCCCAACGCACCGCGCAGCAGCAGCTCGATGCGGGCCAGGCTCAGCTCGTCGCCGGTAAAGGGGTCGACATAGACCTCCCCCTCTCCACCGGCAAAGCTCACCAGGAAGTGGCCGGGGAAGCAGATCCCCTCCACATCGAGCCCGAGCTTGCGCCCAAGCTGGATAATGAGAATGCCGAGGCTGACCGGGATCCCCTTGCGCTGAACCAGCACCTGATTGAGATCGCAGTTGTTGGCAGAGAAATAATCCTGCCAGTCGCCATGAAAACCGAGGCTGTGGTAGAAGCCCTGCAGCAACTGCTGGCGCACCTCGTCGCAGGTGCCCTCTTCGATCTGCTCATCCAGCCACTCGTCCAGCAGGTTCAACTCGCGGATCCCCTCCTCGACGGAGCCATAAATCTCGTCGCTGACTGACAACGCCAGCTCGGTGATGTCGTGGGCTTCGAAATCGGTCCATTCGTCTATGTGTAACATTCTCTTCATGCCTTAGCCGAACACACTCGTCTGTTTGAGCACTGCCAACTTGGCAATAAAGTAGATCCAGCCGAGCGCCCCCAGAAAGGAGCACCAGCGCACCAGATTGCTTTTGGCCAACCGCAGCGCCATCACCGCCAGAAATACCAGCACCAGAATGGCCATCAGCTTCTCGCTGAGCCAGGGCGTTCCGTTATTGAGCGGGTTGAGATCCAGCACCATGCAGAGCAATACGCCGGAGAGCACCACCAGACCGTTGAGCCAGCCGCTGACCTTCATCACCGGCGCGCTATAGGCTCGACCAGTGGCGGTCTGTACCCAGTAGAAGCGGAGCATAAACATCAGCACGGCCCCGCCAATCAGGGTGAGGTGCAGGTGTTTGAGCACAAAAACCATATTCAATCCTTGCATGGGGGCGCACAGGCAACCCGCCGTGTAACAGTAAGGGGCTGTCAGCGCAGCGGGCAGAGGCCCAGCGTCACCCTGTCGTTATCCCCGTAATCACGCACCGTGGCTACCTCGCGGTAGCCGCCATCACGCAGCAACTGACGCACCGCCTCCCCCTGATCCCAGCCATGCTCCAGCAGCAACCAGCCATCAGTCAGCAGATAAGCGGGAGCATGGGCCACGATGTGGCGGATATCGGCCAGCCCGGCGTCATCGGCAACCAGAGCCGAGCGGGGTTCAAAGCGCACGTCACCCTGCTCGAGATGGGGATCGGCGCCATCAATATAGGGGGGATTGGAGACAATCACCGCAAAACGTGGCGTATTGTCGCGATCCGGCTCGCCAAGGGGTTCGAACCAGCTGCCGTCGCGCACCTCGATGGGTAACCCCAGCGCGGCGCTGTTCTCGCGGGCCAGCGCCGCGGCATCCGCCATCCGATCCACCGCCCACACATCGACCTCGGGCCGCTCGGACTTGAGCGCCAGCGCGATGGCGCCGGTGCCGGTGCCGAGATCCAGCACGGCGCAAGGACCTTGCGGGATTCTGGTCAGCGCCTGCTCGACCAGCACCTCGGTATCGGGGCGCGGGATCAGGGTCGCCGGGCTCACCTTGAGGGGCAGCGACCAGAACTCCCGCTCGCCCACCAGATGGGCGATGGGTTCGCCGTTGAGACGACGAGCCAGCCACCCCTGCAGGGTGGCCTGCTGGGCGGCATCCAGCTCACGCTCGGGCCAGGTCATCAGATAGCTGCGACGACACCCGAGCAGATGACAGAGTAGTACATCGGCATCGGCGCGGGGGGACTCCCCCTCAGCCAACACAGTCATGATATGGGCGCGGGCCTGCTGGATCTGCATCAGTGCCACTCCACCTTATGGGCAGAACACTTAATGCGAGCTTGCCGGATCACCATTTGCATTAGTTGTTCTCGGCCAGCGAGGCGAGCTGATCGGCCTGATACTCCTGCACCAGCGGAGTGATAACGCAGTCCAGATCCCCTTCCAAAATTTCGGAGAGGCGATAGAGGGTCAGGTTGATGCGGTGCTCGGAGAGGCGGCCCTGCGGGTAGTTGTAGGTACGGATGCGCTCGGAGCGATCGCCGGAGCCCACCAGATTGCGGCGGGTGCTCTGCTCGGCGGCGCGGTGGCGCTCATCCTCGGCCGCTTGCAGGCGGGCGGAGAGCACCGACATCGCCTTGGCGCGGTTCTTGTGCTGGGAGCGCTCGTCCTGGCACTCCACCACCAGACCGGTCGGCAGGTGGGTGATGCGAATGGCCGAGTCGGTCTTGTTGACGTGCTGACCGCCGGCACCGGAGGCGCGGAAGGTGTCGATCTTCAGATCGGAAGGGTTGATCTCGATCTGCTCGGCTTCCGGCACTTCCGGCAACACGGCGACGGTACAGGCGGAGGTGTGCACCCGGCCCTGAGATTCGGTCTCCGGCACCCGCTGTACCCGGTGACCACCGGATTCAAACTTGAGGCGGCCATAGACGCGCTCGCCGTCGATCTTGGCGATCACCTCCTTGTAGCCACCGTACTCACCGTCATTGCAGCTGACGATGGAGACGCGCCAGCCCTGACGCTCGGCAAAACGGGAGTACATGCGGAACAGGTCACCGGCAAAGATGGCCGCTTCGTCGCCACCGGCACCGGCGCGGATCTCCAGATAGCAGTTGTTGTCATCCTTGGGATCCTTGGGCAGCAACATCAGTTGCAGCTCCTGCTCCAGCGCCTCCAGATTGGCCTTGGCGAGCGGCAGCTCCTCCTGCGCCATCTCGCGCAGGTCGGCATCATCCTCCTCCAGCATCATCTGGGTGGTATCCAGATCATCCTGAGCCTGACGGTAACGCTGGAAGGCGTGAACGATATCTTCCAGCTGGGCATATTCGCGGGTCAGGGCGCGGTAGCGATCCTGATCCGAGACCACATCCGGCTCGCCGAGCATGGCCTGTACTTCTTCGTGGCGCTCGATGAGGCCTTCCAGCTTTCTGATCAGTGACGGATTCATAACTCTTGCATTCTCAATGGAGGACGGGACAACCGGCAGGTTGCCCGAAAATTATGGCTCTTGTGACAACCCCAGCGCCTGCCGCAAGCGGGAGAGCTCGCTCTGATCCCCCTGGGAGGCAGCCTGGCGCAACGCCTGGGTCGGCGCGTGGATCAATTTGTTGGTGAGGCGATGGGCCATCGCCTTGAGCGCCTGTTCGGCACTCTCGCCCTGCGCCAATGCCAGCAGGGCCCGTTGCAACTCTTCATCAGCCACTTGCTGTGACTGATGGCGGTAATCGCGAATGAGGTCGACCGAGCTCTGGCCGCGATACCAGCCCATAAACTCGTCGCGCTCTTCCTGCACGATCACTTCCGCCTGGGCGGCAGCCCGTTTACGGGTTTCGAGGTTCTGCTCGATGATCCCCTGCAAATCATCCACCGTGTAGAGATAGGCATCGGAGAGCTCATCGACTTCGGCTTCGATGTCGCGCGGCACGGCAATATCCACCAGAAACATGGGTTTGAAGCGGCGGGCCTTCAGCGCGCGCTCCACCATCCCCTTGCCGATGATGGGCAGTGGGCTGGCGGTCGAGCTGATGACAATATCCGCCTCGTGCAGATAGTCGGGGATCTCTTCGAGCGTCATCACCTGGGCGCCGAATTCGGCTGCCAGGGTCTGGGCACGCTGCAGGGTGCGGTTAGCCACCATCATCTTGGTGACGTTCTGCTCGCGCAGATGACGGGCCACCAGTTCGATGGTCTCCCCCGCCCCGACCAGCAATACCTTGGTCTGGGAGAGATCGGAGAAGATCCGCCGACCCAGACTGACGGCGGCAAACGCCACCGACACGGCACTGGCGCCAATCTCGGTATCGGTACGCACTCTTTTCGCCACCGAGAAGGATTTCTGGAACAGCCGCTCCAGCGCCCCCTTCACCGACTCCGCCTGCTGGGCATGAGCGTAGGATTGCTTGATCTGCCCCAGGATCTGCGGCTCCCCCAGCACCAGCGAGTCGAGCCCGCACGCCACCCGCATCAAGTGGCGCACCGCCTCTTCATCGTGATGCTGATAGATGGCAGTGACCAGTTCGGCCGCGTCCAACCCGTGGAACTGCTGCAGCCAGCGCAGCACTTGCTCCTGCCGCTCCTCCTCCAGATTGCAATAGAGTTCGGTCCGGTTGCAGGTGGAGACGATCACCGCCTCGCTGACACCGGGTTGGCTCACCAGCTCACGCAAGGCGCGATCGATGCAGTCCGGGCCAAAGGCGACCCGTTCCCGCAAGGCGACACTGGCGGTGTTGTGGTTGATTCCGAGGGCAAGCAAACTCATGAGTGGGCGACGATCATTTCATACGCTGGGTGCAAAGGCTGCCAATTGTACGAGAAAGGGTAAGTCTTTAAAAGCAATACGGCCGCCCCGTATACTGTGGCAAATTCCTCTCTCTGGAGCCGTCTCTTGCTGCTACGTATTTTTACCCTCACCTGCCTGCTGTTGCTGGCCGGTTGTGCCACCACCCAGCCCCAGCGTGACCAGGTGAACTGGAACCAGGAGCGGACCCGTCTCGAGCAGCTGACCCACTGGCAGCTCTCCGGCAAGATGGCCATCATCACCCCCCAGCAAAAGGGCAGTGCCCGTCTCAACTGGCAGCAGGATGGCGAGGATTATCGCCTCAACCTCACCAGCCTGATTGGCACCAGCATTCTGGAGCTCTCCCGCAGCAAGGGGGAGATCACCCTGCTCGACAGCGACGGCAATCGCCACCAGAGCCAGGATGCCGAAGCGCTCATCTATCAACTGACCGGCTGGAATATTCCGGTTGCTGGATTGCCAGAATGGATCAAGGGGCTGCCGGGTCAGGCGGAGTTTGAACTCAACCCCGACAGCAGTCTGGCCAGCGTGCGCGACGGCCAGTGGCAGATCGTCTATGGCGATTATCGGGATCAGGATGGCTACCGCCTGCCGCACCAGCTGACCATGACCGGCCAGAACAGCCGCCTCAAGCTTCAGATCAACCAATGGACTCTTGCACGTTAATGGCTTCCACACGCTGGCCGGCACCGGCCAAACTCAACCTGTTTTTACACGTCAATGGCCGTCGTCCCGATGGCTATCACGAGCTGCAGACCCTGTTTATCTTCCTCAACCACAGCGACTGGCTCGAGTTCGAGGTGATACCGAATAGCGACACACTCACCCTGAGCCCGGCCATTCCCGGGGTGCCGGATGAACAGAATCTGATTATTCGGGCGGCGCGCCTGCTGCAGGCAACCCTGCCGAGCCCGCAGGGGGCCCATATCCGGCTGGAGAAGGTACTGCCCATGGGGGGCGGTATTGGCGGCGGTTCGTCCGATGCAGCAACCACGCTGGTGGCGCTTAACCACCTCTGGCAGGCGGGTTTGAGTGAAGATGAACTGGCAGCACTTGGCGTCCAGTTGGGGGCTGATGTACCGGTGTTTGTCCGTGGCAAGGCGGCCTTTGCCGAAGGGGTGGGCGAGCGGCTGCAACCGGTCGAACTGCCCGATGCCTGGTATCTGGTACTCAAGCCCGATTGCCATGTGGCGACCGCGGCCGTATTCCAGGATCCGGACCTGCCGAGAGCCACGCCGAAAATGGCGCTGGACAACTTGCTGGAAGGCGAGTGGAAAAACGATTGCGAATCACTGGTGAAAAAGCGCCACCCCGAGGTTGCCAATGCGCTCGGCTGGTTGCTAGAATACGCGCCGTCAAGAATGACGGGCACAGGAGCCTGCGTCTTTGCTCAATTTGAAGACGAAGTGACTGCTCGGGAAGTGTTGGCCTGCGTGCCGAAGGGACTTGATGGGTTTGTCGCCAAGGGCGAGAACATATCACCTCTCTTCTCCACATTGCAACAATTCAAATGATTGGGGTATCGCCAAGCGGTAAGGCAGCGGGTTTTGATCTCGCCATTCCTAGGTTCGAATCCTAGTACCCCAGCCAATTCCCAAGTATCAATGATGCGTTGTGATAAACGTGGCCGGTTTTGCACTCGGCCACGGATTCGGGTTACCGGTATCATCACAATCATTGGGCAGCAGACACCTTGTACGTTATCTTGATAAATCGTTTGCCCCAAAACGATAGGGTCTGATTTCAGACTCCCCCACATACTGGATGCAACCCCGAGGTTTCAAACCGTGCCTGACATGAAGCTGTTTGCTGGTAACGCAACGCCGGAACTAGCCCAGAAGATCGCAGATCGCCTGTTTATCAAACTCGGCAATGCTGCCGTAGGTCGCTTTAGCGACGGCGAGATCAGCGTACAGATCAATGAGAATGTACGTGGTGGCGATATCTTCATCATTCAATCCACCTGTGCCCCAACCAACGACAATTTGATGGAATTGATCGTCATGGTGGATGCTCTGCGTCGTGCTTCAGCTGGCCGTATCACTGCCGTTATCCCCTACTTTGGTTATGCCCGTCAGGACCGCCGCGTCCGCTCCGCCCGTGTACCCATCACCGCCAAGGTTGTCGCTGACTTCCTCTCCAGCGTCGGTGTGGATCGCGTGCTGACCGTTGACCTGCATGCCGAGCAAATTCAAGGTTTCTTCGACGTTCCGGTAGACAACGTGTTCGGTAGCCCGGTGCTGCTGGAAGACATGAAGTCCAAGAACCTCGAGTCTCCTGTCGTTGTCTCCCCGGACATCGGTGGCGTTGTGCGTGCCCGCGCCATCGCCAAGCTGCTGGATGACACCGACATCGCCATCATCGACAAGCGCCGTCCCCGCCCGAACGTCTCCCAGGTCATGCACCTGATCGGTGACGTTGCAGGCCGCGACTGCATCATCGTTGATGACATGATCGACACCGGCGGCACCCTGTGCAAAGCCGCAGAGGCCCTGAAAGAGCGCGGTGCCAAGCGTGTATTCGCTTACGCTACCCACCCGGTCTTCTCCGGTTCCGCCGTTGAGAACATCAAGAACTCCGTGATCGATGAACTGATCATCACCGACTCCATCCCGCTCACTGCGGAGATGAAAGCGGTCGGCAAGGTCAAGCAGCTGACGCTGTCAACTGTACTGGCCGAAGCCATTCGTCGCATCAGCAACGAAGAGTCCATCTCTGCCATGTTTGAGCATTGATAGATTCAGCAATAACGAAAACCGCCATCAGGCGGTTTTCGTCTTTCTGGACCTTCTCTTTCCAACTTTCTGCTATCTGGTACGACCCTGCCCCCGGCAGGCTTAAGGATTTACCCATGAATTGCTTGCGTCCCCTCCTGCTCGCGACCCTCACCTCCGCCCTGTTCGCCTGTCAGCCCGCCAAAGAGAACCCGCCCTTCGTGCTGACCCTGGCTCACATGAACGACACCCACTCCCAGTTTGATCCGGTCAATGCGGAGATCAAAGGGCAGATCTTTGCCCAGCAGGGGGAGACGGACACCCTCTATACCCGCTTTGGCGGTTATCCACGCCTGCTGACCATGGCGAAAGCCTATCAGGCCGATGCGCTGGCCAAGAACCAGCCCTTGCTGCTGCTGCACGGCGGTGATGCCTGGCAGGGCAGCGGCTACTTCAAGCTCAACGAGGGGATGGCCAACGCCGAGTTGCTGAGCCAGTTCGGCCTCGATGCCATGGCGCTGGGCAACCACGAGTTCGATCTGGATAACCAGAAGCTGGCCCGCTTCATCGAGGGGGTCAACTTCCCGGTGCTGGCCGCCAACCTCGACACCAAGGCCGATCCGGCCCTCAGCAAGGCTGACAATCTCAAGCCCTTCGTGGTCTACGCCTTTGACGGCAACCAGAAGAGCCCGGTCACCGATCTCGACAACCTACCGCAAGGCAAGCAGCTGGTCGCTGTCATCGGTCTGGTGCTGGAAGACATGGGCAATATCGCCCCCAACGTCGGCAAGCTGCGCTTTGGCAAGGAGGTCGCCTCGGCTCAGGCCACGGTCGACATGCTGCAAGCCAAGGGGATCCACCAGATCGTGGCGCTGACCCACATCGGCAACGAGCGGGATCTGGCGCTGGCCGCCAAGGTAAACGGCCTCGATGCCATCGTCGGCGGCCACTCCCACAGCCTGCTCGGCGATTTTCGCAATATTGGCTGGGGCAAGACCGGCGATTACGCCAAGCTGGTGACCAATCCGGATGGCATCGGCAAGACCTGCGTGGTGCAGGCGGGCTCCTACGCCCAGGCCATCGGTCTGGCACAGGTGACCTTTGACAGCCAGGGTCAGGTGACCGACTGCCAGGGCCACAACAGCCTGCTTGCCAGCCGCGACTTCTTCGCCGATGCGGCGCGCAAGCAAGCGCTCGACGATGCCCGGAGCAAAGAGGCGAGCCAGTTTGTCGACAACCAGCCCAATCTGGTGACCGTGGATGAAGATCCGCGCCTGCGCGGCATCATCGACAGCCACTACAAACCGGCGCTGGAGAAAGCCTACGGCCCGGTGATCGGCACCATCCCCGAGCAGCTGCAAAATGCCCGTCGCCCCGGCGACAACGGCAGCGACAGCCACGGCTCAGATGTAGCGCCGCTGGTTGCCGAAGGGGAGTTCTACTGGGCCAATACCCCAGCAGTGCAAGCCCTGACCGGCGGCCCGGTCGACTTCGCACTGGTAGCGGTGGGCGGCGTGCGCGCCGACCTGCCCGCTGGCGAATGGCGCGAGGGGGACAGCGCCCTCACCCTGCTGCCGTTCAAGAACCAGCTCGCGGTGCTGACCCTGACCGGCGCCGAGGTGCGTGCCCTGCTGACCGAGACCATCACCGCCACCTTGCCCGCCAGCGCCCATGCCGGCAAGTTCCCCTATGGTGGCCACCTGCGCTACACCTTCCAGGAGACCAGCGCAGGCAAGGCAGGCTCTCTGACCCGGTTGCAGCACAAGACGGCGAGCGGCGAGTGGCAGGATCTGGTGGATAGCCAGCGCTATCGCGTGGTGATGAACGCCTACAGCGCCAACGGCAACGACGGCTGGCAGGCACTGGCCAATGCCCAGCGTCAGAAGAGCGAGCGGGTCGACATCGCCAGCGTCAACGGCAAGCTGACTGCCTTCCCGGTGCTCAAAGTGGCACAAAATGGCGAGCTGCTCGGCGCCGTCTATGCCCCGGGCAAGTCTCTCGACTGCAAGGCTGCCGGGGTCGATTGCGGCACCGATGCTGCCTCCTTCGTCGAGTATGTGCGCGATGCCCGCCCCACCCTGACCGCGCTGGATGAGGAAACTGTCACCCTGCTGCGCGCCAAATAACCGGGTCATCAGCAAATCGGCAGAGAACGGGCCTCTCGCAAGAGGCCCGTTTGTCATCCATTGGCCGCCAAAATCGCTCAAATCCCGCCATAACATGCACATTGGTTGAGTGATCGCCACTCGGCGGCTAGAATATTGCGTCCTATTGCCCTGGGTAGTGTGCCCATGGCAGCTGCGAGTGAAGACATCAAGCGTGACAAGCCAAATCAAACTGATCGTCGGACTGGGCAATCCCGGCCCGGAATATGCCAAAACCCGCCACAATGCGGGCGCCTGGTATGTGGAGCAACTGGCCCGCTGGCACAATGTCAGCCTGCGCGAAGAGCCCAAGTTCTTCGGCCACACTGCCCGCATTCTGGTTGATGGGCAGGATGTGCGACTGCTCATCCCGAACACCTACATGAACCTCTCCGGCAAGGCGGTCGCCGCTCTGGCACGTTTTTATCAGATTGAGCCGGAAGCGATTCTGGTGGCCCATGATGAACTGGATCTGCCGCCTGGCATCGCCAAGTTCAAGCAGGGTGGTGGTCACGGTGGCCATAACGGCCTCAAGGACATCATCGCCAAGATGGGCAACAACAATAACTTCTTCCGGCTGCGTCTCGGGATCGGCCATCCCGGCAGCAAAGAGCAGGTGGCTGGCTTCGTCCTGACCAAGGCCCCCAGCAGTGAACAGAACCTGATCGACGCCGCGCTGGACGAGTCTCTGCGCGCCACCGACATCCTGTTCAAACAAGATATGACCAAGGCCATGAATCGCTTGCACAGCTTCAAGGCTGAAAAGGGTTAGGTCGGTTTGACCCTGTACGGGCATTGTGCCGGTACATGATCAACGACCAGAACAAGCATGACATGGGCCGCCTGCGGGCGACCCCCAACAGCATCCATCAAGTAAGGTAACAATCCATGGGTTTTAAATGCGGTATCGTGGGCCTGCCCAATGTAGGCAAATCCACCCTGTTCAACGCGCTGACCAAGGCCGGTATCGAAGCCGCCAACTTCCCGTTCTGCACCATCGAGCCGAACACAGGTGTGGTGCCGATGCCGGATCCCCGCCTCGATCAGCTGGCTGCCATCATCAATCCGCAGCGCGTTGTGCCGACCACCATGGAATTCGTCGACATCGCCGGTCTGGTTGCCGGTGCCTCCAAGGGTGAAGGCCTGGGTAACCAGTTCCTGGCCAACATCCGTGAAACCGAAGCGATCGGCCACGTAGTGCGCTGCTTCGACGACGAGAACATCATTCACGTTGCCGGCAAGGTCTCTCCCGCTGACGATATCGAAGTGATCAACACCGAGCTGGCCCTGTCGGATCTGGACGCCTGCGAGCGCGCCATTCACCGTCAGTCCAAGCGCGCCAAAGGCGGCGACAAGGATGCCAAGCTGGAAGTGGAAGTGCTTGAGAAGATCAAGGTCGCGCTGGAAAACGGCCAGATGATCCGCGGCATGAAGCTGGATAAAGAAGAGCTGGCCGCCGTCAGCCACCTCAACTTCCTGACCCTGAAACCCACCATGTATATCGCCAACGTGGCGGAAGATGGCTTCGAGAACAACCCCTATCTGGACAAGGTGCGTGAAATCGCCGCCGCCGAGAACGCGGTCGTGGTCGTGGTCTGCTGCGCCATCGAAGCCGACATCGCCGAACTGGACGACGAAGATCGCGCCGAGTTCATGGCTGACCTTGGCATCGAAGAGCCGGGTCTGAACCGCGTGATCCGCTCCGGTTACGAGCTGCTCAACCTGCAGACCTACTTCACCGCCGGTGTGAAAGAGGTGCGTGCCTGGACCATCCCGGTCGGTGCCACTGCCCCGCAAGCGGCTGGCAAGATCCACACCGACTTTGAAAAAGGCTTTATTCGCGCCCAAACCATCGCCTTTGAAGACTTTATCAACTACAAGGGTGAGCAAGGCGCCAAGGAAGCGGGCAAGATGCGCGCTGAAGGGAAAGATTACATCGTCAAAGATGGCGATATCATGAACTTCCTGTTCAACGTCTAATCCCATGACAGGCCAGCATTTGCTGGCCTGTTTTTTATCTGCCATTGCCCAGGCAATAATGGCAATGTCTTAAAAAAAAGCAGATTGTTGGGCTTTTGCGCAACAGAGACCAATAACTGGTCAAACGCACTCAAATTGCGTTTTTCTGGCAAAAAAAGGGTTGACGCCCCAGAGCCAGATACGCATAATTCGGCCCGCACGGTGACGAGGTAACGACTCACCGGAAGCAAGGTTGGCTATGTAGCTCAGTTGGTTAGAGCATCGCACTCATAATGCGGGGGTCACAGGTTCGAATCCCGTCATAGCCACCATCTCTAGTTGGGGTATCGCCAAGCGGTAAGGCAGCGGGTTTTGATCTCGCCATCCCTAGGTTCGAATCCTAGTACCCCAGCCATTTTTAAAAGTTCTTTGCCAGTCTCGCGACTGTTGAGGAACGCTGTTGGGGTATCGCCAAGCGGTAAGGCAGCGGGTTTTGATCTCGCCATCCCTAGGTTCGAATCCTAGTACCCCAGCCATTTTTGAAAGGTGTTTGATAGTTTCTGTCAGGCATCACTGTTGGGGTATCGCCAAGCGGTAAGGCAGCGGGTTTTGATCTCGCCATCCCTAGGTTCGAATCCTAGTACCCCAGCCATTTTTCTGTTT
>NZ_QAJD01000092.1:2824-10652 GCF_003061465.1 Aeromonas sp. HMWF017 | reverse complement strand
GGAACGCTGTTGGGGTATCGCCAAGCGGTAAGGCAGCGGGTTTTGATCTCGCCATCCCTAGGTTCGAATCCTAGTACCCCAGCCATTTTTCTGTTCTCTTCCACATCAGTGGTCGATAACAAACGGCTATGTAGCTCAGTTGGTTAGAGCATCGCACTCATAATGCGGGGGTCACAGGTTCGAATCCCGTCATAGCCACCATTAATATTGCGGAAGTGGCGAAATTGGTAGACGCACCAGATTTAGGTTCTGGCGCCCTAGGCGTGAGAGTTCGAGTCTCTCCTTCCGCACCATTAATAGCAGTACCAAACAGACCAGCTCACGCTGGTTTTTTTGTATCTGAAATTTGCCTCTCCCAAGTTTTTCTCTCGCTCCTCTATTAACCCATCGCCACGTTAATTCCCGTCCATATCACTCTTCACTGATTCTGATCACGCCTTGACACTCTTGTCTCTCGGCCACAAAAAAGCGGCCCGCAGGCCGCTGGTGCACACATTCATCATCCCGGTTATCAGAACGGGAAGAACCAGGGGATCGCCACCACGCTCACCGCCATCACCAACAGGGTGAATGGCACCCCGATACGGATAAAATCGGCAAACTTGTAGTTGCCCGGCCCCAGTACCAGGGTATTCACCGGTGACGAGACCGGCGTCATAAAAGCGGCCGAGGCGGCGATGGCAATGGTCATGGCAAACGGATAGGGCGATACCCCCATCTGCTGGGCCGTGCCCAGCGCAATGGGCGCCATCAGCACAGCTGTCGCGGTGTTGGAGATAAAGAGCCCGATCACCGCGCAGAGGGCAAACAGGCTGGCCAGCATGACCCGCGGCCCCATCTCCCCTACCGCATTGATCAGACCACCGACGATCAGATCCACCCCGCCGGTTTTTTGCAGCGCCAGCGCAAAGGGGAGCATACCGACGATGAGGATCAGGGTCGGCCAGTGGATCGACTTGTAGGCACTCTCCATGTCGATGCAGCGAAACTTGCCCATCAGCAGACAGGCGATCAGTGCGGCAATCACGTTGGGCACCGGATCGGTCACCATCAGCAGGATCATCACTCCAAGACAAAAGAGGGCATGGATCGCCTGGCTGCGGGCGGGAGCCATCTCGTCCACTTCAGCGGGCAACCCCATCAGCAGAAAGTCGCGGCTATGGGTCTGCAACTGTCTGATGTGGCTCCAGTTCCCTACCACCAGCAGGGTGTCGCCCATCTGCAACGGCTCGTCTACCAGCTTGCCTGCCAGTGCCTCACCATCGCGGCGCAGCCCCACCACGCTCAGACCATAGCTGGAGCGGAAGGTCACCTCACGCACGCTTTTACCCAGCAGCTTGGACTCGGGGATCAGCGACACCTCGGCCATCCCCACCTCCCGCGCCTGATCGGAGAAGTACTCCCCGCGCAGGATCATGGGTTCGAGCCGCGCCTCGGTGCAAAACGCCCGCACATCCACCTCGGGGTCTGACATGTCGATCAGCAGCACATCCTTGGCCTGGAACTCACTGATCCCGGACACCGGCACCATCACCCGGCGAAACTTGCGCCAGCGCTCCACCCCGATGACGTGGGCACCATAACGGGCACGCAGTTGCAGCTCGTCCAGGGTATGGCCAATCAGCGGGGAGTCCGGCCGCAGCGCCAGACGACGGGCCCGACCGGCCAATCGGTAGTCTCGAATGAGATCTCGCAGGGTGCGGCGCCCGGTCGGCTTGCCCTTGCCCTCTTCCCCTTCGCCCACCATGGAGCCGCGCACCAGCAGCATGTAGAGGATGCCCAGCCCCAGGATCAGCACGCCCATCGGGGTGAAATCGAAGAACCCGAAGCCGTGAATGCCGTGGCGCATCAGCTCACTGTTGACCACCATGTTGGGGGGCGTGGCCACCAGCGTCATCATGCCGCTGATCAGCCCGGCAAAACCGAGGGGCATCATCAGGCGACCGGCCGGGATCCCCATCCGGTTCGCCACGCTCAGCACCACCGGGATAAAGATGGCCACCACTCCGGTGCTGCTCATCACAGCCCCCAGACTCGCCACCGCTACCATCAGCAACACCAGCAGCTTGGTCTCGCTGCTACCCGCCACCTTCACCAATGCATCCCCCACCTGATAGGCGATGCCGGTGCGCACCAGCCCCTCACCCACCACAAACAGGGCGGCAATCAGGATAACGTTGGGATCGCTAAAGCCCGCCAGCGCCTCCGGCAGGGTGAGGGTGCCGCTCAGCACAAAGAGGATAATGATCAACAGGGCGACCACATCCATGCGCACCTTGTTGGTCATGAAGAGATAGATGGCGCCAGCCAGCAGACAGAGCACCCAGACAAGCTCGGAATTCAATGCAACCTCCTTTTATCACGTGATTCTCCTCCCGGAGAGTGGACTCTATCAGACCACAGCCACGGCGCTATCATCTTGCTACATATCAATAAAGTCCGGCCCGCCGGGGCCCCATAACCCATCACTGCTGGAATAACCGGGCAGCAGCGGCGATTTCTTTGATATGGGCCAAGCCCGGGGCGGACAAAAGTCCTGCCCCTCCTCCCCCTCACCCCTTAGAATGGCGCCCTCGCATACTAACCCTCATGCCCAAGGATCAGAAAATGAGCATATTCGAGCTGTTCAGCATCAATAACACGCTAGTGACCATACCGCTGGGTGGCGGCTATGCCATGTCATGGATTGAAGCCATCGGCACCCTGTTTGGTCTGGCCTGTATCTGGTTCGCCAGTCAGGAGAAAACCATCAACTACCTGTTTGGCCTGATCAACGTCAGCCTGTTTGCCATCATCTTCTTCCAGATCCAGCTCTACGGACTGTTGATGCTGCAGCTGTTCTTCTTCTGCGCCAACGTCTACGGCTGGTACGCCTGGACCCGCCCGGCCAACGATCAGGGGGATACCCTGCAGATCCGCTGGCTCAGCAAATCCAAACTGATGGTGACCGCCGCCGTGAGCGTGCTGGCCATCGCTCTGCTGACCCGCTATATCGACCCGGTCTTCGCCACCCTGGCACGCACCTCGGTCTCCCTGCTCAACCTGTTTGGTGCCAACCTTGCCATCCCCGAGCCCTCCCCCGATGCCTTCCCGTTCTGGGATGCCAGCATGACGGTGCTCTCGGTCGTCGCCCAGATCCTGATGACCCGCAAATACGTGGAGAACTGGATCCTCTGGGTCGTCATCAACATCATCAGCATCGGTGTCTATGCGGCGCAGGGCGTTTACGCCATGTCGCTCGAATACCTGATCCTGCTGTTTATCGCCGCCAACGGCACCCGCCTCTGGGTGATTGCCGCCAAGCGCCAGCCACAAGGTCTGTAAGCCATGAGTCTGTTACCCCATCTGCAGTGCCGCCCCGACCAGATTGCCGAGCGGGTGGTACTGTGCGGCGACCCGGCCCGGGTCGATCGCATCGCCAGCCAGCTCGAACAGTGTGAAGTGCTGGGGCAAAACCGGGAGTTTCGCCTCATCAACGGCCGCTATCATGGGCTGCCCATCACGGTCTGCAGCACCGGCATCGGCGGCGCCTCGGCCATCATAGCGCTGGAGGAGCTGGTGCAAGCCGGCGCCACATCGCTTATACGGGTCGGCTCCGCCGGTGCCCTGCAACACGACATCGGGCTCGGCGATCTCATCGTGGTGGAAGCGGCGGTACGCAATGAGGGGGCCTCGCAGGCCTATCTGCCCGCCGAGTACCCCGCCTGCGCCGATATCTGGCTGCAGGCCGCCCTGCTCAATCAGGTGGCGGCCAGTGGCCAACCTCATTGGCACGGGCTGGTGCGCTCCCACGACAGCTTCTATCGAGATGATGAGCAGGAGGTGTGCCGCTACTGGCATGCCCGTGGCGTACTGGGCGCTGACATGGAGACAGCCTCCCTGTTGACCGTGGGTCGCCTGCGCAAGGTGCGGGTCGCCGCCGTGCTCTGCAACGTGGTGCTGTTCGAGCAGGATGTGCAGCAAGGGGTAGCGGATTACGCCAGCGCCGAACAGGCGATGATGGCCGGTGAGCAGCAAGCCATCGCCGCCGCCCTCCACGCTCTGGTGCAATAAACCGCAAACCGTTAACTGCGGCACATCCGCTACCGTGCGGGCTGGTATCCGGCCCGCACTCTTGCTAGCCTCATGGCCCTCGTCATCCGGTGCGACAGGCAAGTCATGCAGCAACAGCCCTACCCCCTCGGCCGTTTTCACGCCGAACTCCAGCAGCTTGAACCCCGCTTTGCCGCGGCGCTCGACGCCTGCACCCTGTTTCTGCGCCGTTACCTGCCGGGCGAATTGATCATGCGGCAGGGGGAGCAGAGCGAGCAGCTCTATCTGGTCGAACATGGTCGGGTCTCCCTCAATAGCGCCGTCCACTCGGGCCGCAGCTTCCAGCTCGGCGAAATAGCCTGCCACAACCAAATCTTCGGCGAGATGGAGTTCTTCAGCGCCACCCCGGTGCAGTGGAACGTGGTGGCCGAGACCGAGCTGGACGCCCGGGTCATCTGTGCCCACAAGCTGGCCCAGCGACTGCTAGCCGAACCCGAGCTGACCCTGTTCTTTGCCGCCGCGCTTGCCAGCGACTATCTCGATACCCTGGAGATCACCACCAGCCGACTGCTCCACCCCATCGCCTACAACATCGCCTACGAGTTGTGGCGCGAGCGCCAGCGAACTCCCATGCTGGGGTCGCGCAAGCGGGCCCATGAGGCGGCGCGCTTCGGCACCACAGAGCGGGTCTACCGCCGCGCCCTCAAGGAGCTGGTCGAACAGGGCATAGTGGCCGACAGCAGTGACGGCCCCGTTATCGCCGATCTGACCAGGCTGCGCGCCTATCTCGACCTTTGATTTCCATTCATCCCATTTCGATTCACCCTGTCAGGAGTCACCATGTCTACTCACACCTATCCAGAGTTCACCTTCTTCAGCCGCTTCGTTGCCGACATTCAGGCGGGCCGCAAGACCATCACCATCCGCGACGAAAGCGAGGCCAACTGGCAACCCGGCCAGCGGCTGGCCCTCTTTACCAACCCGGAGCACCAGCCCTTTGGCACCATTGAGGTGCTCTCGGTCAAGGCGGTCTCCTTCGATGAACTGAACGACGAGCACGCCCGTCAGGAGAACATGACCCTCCCCGAGCTCAAACAGGTGATCCGCGATATCTACCCCGATCTGCCGCCGCTCTATGTGATTGAATTCCAGCTGCTTGAAGTCTGATTTTGTGAGCTGCCTCAGCTAACGCCGGTTGCGCTCTCTGGCTAAAGGCGCAAAGTAACTGTTTTTATATACAGTTTCTGGTGCGTTATGGATATACAACTTGAACCGGCCATTGCGGCTATGGTGGCGGAGTTCATCGCTGCAGGCCGCCCCAAGGCGAGTAGCCTGAGCTGGCAGGCACGACGTGAAGGCTATCTTGCTTCGGCCATATTGGGCGGTGAACGGGAGGAGGTTGGCGCTGTCGAAGAGTGGCAACATGGCCATTATTCCATTCGCCTATATCAGCCAGCGCCCACCTCAAGTGCAAGCCGTCCGGCCCTGATCTACTTTCATGGCGGCTGTTTTGTCAGCGGTGAGTTCGACACTCACGACCGCCAGATGCGGATGCTGTGCAATCGCGCCGAGGCACTGGTGTTCGCGGTACATACCCGCCTTGCCCCTGAACACACCTATCCTGCAGCACATGACGATGCACTGGCAGCCACGCTCGCCATCATGGCCGATGTGGAGAAATGGCATGGGGATCCGGCAAGGATTGCCCTTGCGGGCGACAGTGCTGGCGGCCACCTAGCCCTGATCACCACCTTGCGACTCAAGGAGCGAGGCGCCCCCTTGCCTGCTGCCCAACTGCTCATCTATCCGATGCTCGATGCTGCTGGCGACAGTGATAGCTATCGGCAGCTAGGGGATGACTACCTCATCACCCGCGACATGCTATTAAGCGGTTTTCACGCCTATCTGGGGGAGCAGCCCGCCACTCACCCCGAAGCTAGCCCTCTCCACCATCCGGACCTGTCAGGATTACCGCCGACCCATATCGTAACGGCGGAATATGATCCGCTGCGCGATGAGGGGGAAGCCTTCTATCGCAAACTGCTGCAAGCCGGTGTCACGGCTACCTGTCAGCGGCAACTGGGTGTTATACACGGCTTCATCCAACTGGCCAGAGTCAGCCCCGCGGCGCGTCAGCTCATTGAACAGCTCTCACTGCTTATCAGGAGACTCTGATTTGGCCTTTGCCGAGCGATGTGTTAATAGTGTCCTCTTTTGAATCAGGGAGGTCACCCGAGTGTTTGAGATAGCGAGCCTGAAAGAGGGGATGATGCACGGGGTCGAGCTGTTCCAGCTGCTGCTGGAGATCATCTCCATCGCCTGTGTGGTGATAGGGCTTGGCAAGACCCTCTGGCTGGCGGCACGGATGGAGGATCACGAACCGGGCTTTCCCCGCATTCGCCTCTGTTTTGGCAGCTGGCTCATTCTGGCGCTGGAGTTCCAGCTGGCCGCCGACATCCTGGCCACCACGGTGGCGCCGAGCAAGGAGGAGCTGATCCGCCTTGCCATCATCGCGGTGATCCGAACCTTCCTGAACTACTTCCTCGGCAAGGAGCTGGAAGCCCAGACCGAACGCCAGCAGGAGCAGCGCAGCGAACAGGCCAAGGCTGCTCAATAACCAGTATTCCTGCATAGCATCAACGCTAAGTGCCGTGCCATCCCGACCACAGCCGTGGCCTGGGATGGCACCTTTGTGACCCTTCCCGCACTTTTGGCAATCAGCCAACTATGGAACCCTTTTCAAGGTTTCCCCTGCCCTGTCGAGTAGCAGCTCATCTGCGTAAGATAGAAAATCTCCTCCCCCAACCGGCCACGCTGATGAACCCGCAACCCCTCCACACGTCCGATATCAACCTCGATAGCTGCGTCATCTACCAGATCTACCCCATGAGTTTTCAGGACAGCGATGGCGACGGCATGGGCGATATCAACGGCATCCGTCAGCGCCTCGACTATCTGGTCACCCTCGGGGTCGATATGCTGTGGCTCACCCCCATCTATCGCTCCCCCAAACGGGACAACGGCTACGATGTGGCGGACTACCGTGCCATCGACCCCGCCTTCGGCACCCTGACCGAGATGGAGCAGCTGATCGCCGAAGCGGCCGCTCACGGCATCGGCATCATGATGGATATCGTCGCCAACCACACCTCCACCGAGCACGAGTGGTTTATGAAGGCACTGGCCGGCGATCCCCGTTATCAGGGTTATTACGTATTCCGGGATCAAGCCTTTGTCGATGCTCACCCCATTACCTCGATTTTTGGCGGCAGCGGCTGGCAGTACGTGCCAGCGCTTGATCGCTACTACCTGCACAACTTTGATGCAAGTCAGGCCGATCTGGACTGGGACAACCCGGCGGTGCGGGCCGAAATGGCAGAGGTGATCAACTTCTGGCTGGGCAAAGGGATCAAGGGATTTCGCTTCGATGTGATCGACATGGTGAGCAAGGAGTGGGACCGGCTGGCCATGAGCAATGGTCCGCGCCTGCACGACTATATCCGCGAGCTCAATGCCGCGAGCTTCGGCGGCAAGGGGATCATCACGGTGGGGGAGACCTGGGGGGCCGATCTCGCCCATATGCAACGCTACTCCAGTACGGATGGCAGCGAGTTCAGCATGGTGTTCAACTTCGAGCATCTGGGGCTCGGCAGTGACAAGTGGTCATCCCGCTTTGATCCCCTCGCCTTCAAACGGGCCATGGCCCGCCACCAGCAAGGGCTGCACGGGCGTGGCTGGAACAGCCTGTTTCTCGGCAACCACGACCTGCCTCGCGCCGTCTCCCGATTTGGCGATG
>NZ_QAJD01000092.1:0-2814 GCF_003061465.1 Aeromonas sp. HMWF017 | reverse complement strand
GTGCTGCATATGATGCAGGGCACTCCCTTCATCTATCAGGGGGAGGAGCTCGCCATGACCAACCGCCACTGGCAGCCGGGCGAGCTGCGCGATGTGGAGGCCATCAACTATCGCGCCAGCCAGTCAGGGCTGGATCCTGCCGAGCTGAGTCGGCGGCTCGATGCCATTGGCCGCGACAACGCCCGTACCCCGATGCAGTGGGACGCCGGCCCCTACGCCGGATTCAGTACGGCCACGCCCTGGATTGCCCTCAACGCCAATCACGTCGAGATAAATGCCGCCGAGCAGCTGGCCCGTCCCGACTCCCCGTTTCACTGCTATCGCCAGCTCATCGCCCTGCGCAAGGCTCACCCTGTCATTCGCCACGGCAATTTCGATCTGCTGGATGGGGATGACCCAGATCGTATCGGCTATCGCCGCCACTGGCAGGATCCGGCCAGCGGAGAGCGGCACACCCTGCTGCTGCTCGCCAATCTCACGGCGACCCCCTTGCCGATGCCCCACTTCGACAAGGTGGCAGATGAGATGCGGTTGCTGCTGGCCAATTACCCAAGCGAACCGATGCAGCTCTTCGCCCCTTATCAGTGCGCCATCTGGCTGCAAGTGGAGCAGGGTTAACCCCGTGTTGACGGGCCATACCAATGGCCCGTCAATCGCCACCCCACCGGCTACTAGCAGAAAATCACGCCCCCACGTAATGGGATTAAATTAACCACTATTACTGACTTATTAATTGATTATTTATCCCGTTTGATACGCTCTCATTGCCCCTCTTACTATGCCTGCGACCTATCCATTGCCGATGCAACTATCGGCCTTCAAACTGGCATAGCAAAGTGGAAAACAGATGATCACCACAGACGGGAATAACGCAGTCGCCTCGGTGGCGTACCGCACCAGCGAAGTCATCGCCATCTACCCCATCACCCCCAGCTCGGCCATGGCTGAGCAGTCGTCGGCCTGGTCGAGCGAACGGGGCAAGAACCTCTGGGGGGATGTGCCCCGGGTTGTCGAGATGCAGTCAGAAGGGGGCGCCATCGCCGCCGTCCACGGTGCCCTGCAGACCGGCGCGCTGGCGACCTCGTTTACCTCGTCGCAGGGTTTGCTGCTGATGATCCCCAACCTCTACAAGCTGGCGGGTCAGCTCATCCCCTTCGTGCTGCATGTGGCGGCGCGCACCGTGGCGACCCATGCGCTATCGATCTTTGGCGATCACTCGGACGTGATGGCGGTGCGCCAGACCGGTTGTGCCATGCTCTGTGCCAGCAATGTACAGGAGGCGCAGGACTTTGCCCTGATCTCCCAGATAGCGAGCCTCAACAGCCGCCTCCCCTTTATCCACTTCTTCGACGGCTTTCGTACCTCTCACGAGATCGCCAAGATAGCGCCGCTTGCTGACGACACCCTGCGTGCCCTGCTGCCCGCAGATGCCATCCGTGCCCATCGTGACCGGGCGCTCACCCCCGACAAACCGGTCATTCGCGGCACCGCAGCCAACCCGGACACCTACTTCCAGTGCCGGGAGGCAAGCAACCCCTGGTATGACGCCGCCTATGGCTATGTGAGCGAGGCGATGCAGGCTTTTGGCGAACAGACCGGCCGCCACTACCGGCCGTTTGAATATGTCGGCCACCCGCAGGCGGAGCAGATTGTGGTGCTGATGGGCTCAGCCATCGGCACCTGTGAAGAGGTGATCGAGCGCCTGCTGGCTCAAGGGGAGAAGGTGGGGCTGGTGAAGGTGCGGCTGTTCCGTCCCTTCTCGGCCGAGCACCTGTTGGCCGCGATTCCCGAGAGTGCCCGCGCCATCGCCGTGCTGGATCGCACCAAGGAGCCGGGCGCACAGGCCGAGCCCCTCTATCTCGACGTGATGACGGCGCTGGCCGAAGCGGTCAGCCGGGGCGAGCGGGCAAGCCTGCCGCGTGTCATCGGCGGCCGCTACGGCCTCTCCTCCAAAGAGTTCGGCCCCGCCTGCGCGCTGGCGGTGTTTGCCGAACTGGCGCAAGAGAACCCGCGCCCGCGCTTTACCGTCGGCATCTTCGATGACATCACAGGTCTCTCGCTACCGTTACCCGCGCAGGACGCCTCAAGCCCCATCCACAGCCAGCAACACAAGCTGGAGGCACTCTTCTACGGCCTTGGTAGTGACGGCACCGTCTCGGCGGCCAAGAACAGCATCAAGATCCTCGGCAACCACACCGACCTCTATCCGCAGGGCTATTTCGTCTACGACTCCAAAAAGGCGGGCGGCCTCACCGTCTCTCACCTGCGAGTGGGCGAGCGGCCGCTGCAATCGGCCTATCTGGTGGAAGAGGCGGACTTTATCGGCTGCCATCAGTGGCAGTTTGTCGACAAGTACCGGATGGCGGAACGCTTGAAAGCGGGCGGCATCTTCCTGCTCAACACCCCCTACAGCGAAGCGGAGATCTGGCAGCGACTACCCAGCGAGGTACAACACGCCCTGCGCGAGAAAGAGGCGCGCTTCTATATCATCAACGCCGCCAAAATTGCCCGCGACTGCCAGCTCGGCAACCGCATCAATACCGTGATGCAGATGGCCTTCTTCCAGCTCAGCGCCATCATTCCCCCCGCAGAGGCGACCAGCCTGCTGAAGCAGGCCATCGCCACCAGCTATGGTAGCAAGGGACAAGCGCTGGTCGAACGCAACTGGCAGGCACTGGAAGCAACCTGCGCCGCCCTGACCCAGGTGCCACTTGGCGAGCTGGATCCCGCCAGCCGCCCCCGCCCGCCGGTGGTTTCCGCCAAGGCCCCCGATTTTGTCCAGACCGTCACCGCCGCCATGCTGGCGGGGCTGGG
>NZ_QAJD01000091.1:14898-19703 GCF_003061465.1 Aeromonas sp. HMWF017 | reverse complement strand
GCTGGCACAGACCGGCAAACTGCGGGCCCTGCTGGCCCCTGCGGCCAAGGAGACACGCCACAGCATCGCCCTGTTTGATGCGGTGCAGGTCACCATGCGCAACACCCTCTGCACTCTTGAGATGCTGGCCAACACCTACTGGAACGATCGGGAGAGCCACTTCCTGATGCAGAGCACGGCTGCGCTGCAAGCCTGCCATCTGGCCACCGAGGAGGCGATCAACCAGCTTGCCCTGATGATGCAAACCGGCGATGGTCGCGGCGCAGATGCCGCCATCGCCCGCCTGCACGAGGTGGCGACCCAGGTATTGTTGCCGCCCAACGCAGAGGCCGCCATCAATGGCTACCTCTGGCTCAACGTCCAGCTGACCGAGCAGCTCACCCACCTGCGCCGCCTGCTGGGACTGATCCTCACCCCGCCCCATCGCAAGCAGCCCGACTAGACCCAATGCAAAACGCCCCGCAGTTGCGGGGCGTTTTGCTGTCTGACTGACCGTTTGGGTCGTTGTTCAGTAACTCTTAACTGGCATTGGCCAGCGGCTGCTCGGTGGTGAGGTAGAGGGAGAAATCCTGAATACCCGCCTGCAGGGCGGCAAAACAGTCGGGGTCTATGGCTGTGCCCAGATTCTCCGCCATCATCTCCAACGCCTGCGGCACAGGGATGGCGCCGCGATAGGGGCGCTTGGCGGTGATGGCATCGAAGATGTCGGCTGTGGTGATGATGCGCGTCTCAAGGGTAATCTCGTCCCCCTTAAGTCCCTTGGGGTAGCCCTTGCCATCGAGCCGCTCATGGTGGGCGCCCGCCACTTGTGCCAGCTCCTCGAAGGCGCCGATGCGGCTCAGGATCTCCTCGGTGTAGGCGGCATGCATCTGCACCGCCGCCCACTCCTGCGCATCGAGTTTGCCCGGCTTGTCGAGAATGGCGTTGCTCACCCCGAGCTTGCCCACATCATGGAGCAGAGCGCCCCGCTTGAGCCAGCGTCGACGCGACTCGGACAACCCCATCTGGGTGGCAAGAATGTCGGTATAGAGCGCAACCCTGCCGCTGTGACCCGCGGTGTAGGGACTTTTGGAGTCCACCACCTGCCCGAAGGCCGCCGCGATTTCGTCCAGATAATCCTCATCCAGCGCCACCTCCCCCTGCCCAGCCGGGTGGACCAGGACCCACTCGGTCAGTCGGGGATCGGCCAGCCCTTGCCAGAACTCCTCGTCAGCCAGCGCTTCAAATTCGCGAACCAGCGCCGGATCAAACCAGCTGCCGCTGCGCTCGCGCAGCTCCTTGAGCGCCGCATCCGGACCTGCGGCCGCGTGAAACACATCCACCACCTGACAGAGCAGGGCAATGCGGGAGAAGAGCGGGATCGCCTCGCCAGCCAGTTGCAGGGGCCGACCTTTGCCATTCCAGTGTTCATCAAGGGAGAGAATGCCATCGGCTACATCATCACTGAAACGGAGCTGACGAGCGATATCCGCCCCCCGATGACAGCGGGTCTGGATCAGTTCGTTGGCAATCTGGTCACCGTTGCGAAAGATATGAAACAGACTGCGAAAACGTCCCAGCAGATCCGCCTGCAAGCCGGTGTGGCCCAGCACAAAGTTGACTACCTCGGAGAGGGAGCCATCCACCAGTTTGAAATCGCGTTTGAAGTGCAGATCGTCGGTGAGATAGAGCTCGCAGATGCGGGCGGCATTGCTGCTACACCCAAGATCCTTAAGCAGGAGCGTGTAGTAGAGGTCATGGCGCAGCCGGGCATCCAGTCCCAACCGCTCCCCCAGACGGGAACCTATCCAGCAGCAGCGAATGCAGTGTCCTCTTGGTTGCCCCTCGGTCATATCGAGCGCATGACTGAGGGAACCAATCAACTCCGCCAATCGCAATCCATTCACCGTCATAGTCTACTCCCTTAGACATCATGGCGATTTTGCCAGCAGATTAGGTATACCCCATCTGAAGCTGGATCGATCTGGATTCAGTTGAATTTAGGCAGCAGCCTTCCCCTGATTCGCCCGCTCTTCCAGCTCTGCGCGGCTCAGGGTAGAGACAAAGCGGCCATCGAAGTAGATATCCATCAGCTCGCCACGCTTCTCGCCACGCATCATGCTGCGGCGGCCATCCAGATAGTGCACCTCCATCTGGGCGGTATGCTCGTCCGGGTAGCTGATCTCCACCTCGCGCACCCCTTGCGGCAGCATGGCCAGCGGCACCGTCTTGAGGGCCGGATCCAGATGCTGGTTCACCTTGATCACCGGATTGGCTTTCATGTCCACCACAGCCGGAGATTTGCCGGTGATGGGGTTCTTGCCAGACCAGAACTCGATGGTATTGAACACAAACAGGTCAGCGGTCGCGGCCAGACCGTAGACAGGGGAGAGCAGCATAAAGACCCCGGCACGAGCGTAGCGGTTATCCACCACGCTCAGGTTGCCCTTGGTGACCATGCCGGAAAGCCCCATCTGCCCCATACAGCCGCCCAAACCCATGCTCGCGACCATAACCAGCAGGGCCATTGCCCGCCCCTTCTGTTGTAATGCCATCGTGTTCTGTTCCTGCTCTGAAATAAATGAGGCGGCAAGCCTAATCAAGAGGTCAAACCAGAACAATTCACAATGGCGGGACGATACAGGAGGGGTTCAGATTGGGGCATTGACTGCTCAAATATGAGTCAATGCCCCGGTATGACTGGAAGTCAGGGGGTCAGATGGCCAGATCAGAGACGGTACTGGAGACGTTGTTCGCCTCCCGGCGGATGTCGCTCATCACCTCATTCACCTCGCCCACCTGCTGCTTGCCCAGCTCGGCGCTGCTGGCGACGTCGGACATCTCGGAGGTGACCTTGGCGGTCAGCTCCCGGTTGTTCTGTACCACCTTGGCAATCTCGTCGGTAGAGAGAGACGTGCGGGCCGCCAGCTGGCGAACCTCGTCAGCCACCACCGCAAAACCACGCCCCTGCTCCCCCGCCCGCGCCGCCTCAATGGCAGCGTTAAGGGCCAGCAGATTGGTCTGATCGGCGATGCTGCTGATGGTGGAGACGATCGCCTCGATGCTGCGCGACTGCTCGTTGAGCTGGTTGATAAGGCCGATGCTGTGAGTCAACTGGCTGGCAATCAGGCTGGAGGTATCGACCACCGAGGAGAGCAGACCCGCGCCGCGCTCGGCGCAGTTCAGGGTCTCCCGGGCCGCATCGTGGGCCAGCATGGCCGCTTCCCGCACCGCATCGCTCTTGTTGATCCGCTCTGTGATGTCGCTGGCGAACTTGATCACCTTCACCACCTTGCGATGCTCATCAAGGATCGGGTTGTAGGTCGCCTCCAGCCACACCTTGCTACCGTGATTGTTCTGACGACAGAAGAGACCGGACTTGAACTGACCACGGCCCAGCTCATCCCAGAAGTGGGGCTGGTCACGATAGAACTGATCATCGCAGAAGATACGGTGATGCTGGCCCAGCACCTGCGCCAGGGTATAGCCCATGGTATGGAGGAAATTGCCGTTGGCAGCAATCACCTCCCCGCCGGGGGTGAACTCGATGACCGCCAGCGACCGATCCAGCGCCGCCACCACCGCCTGCTGGCTCAGCAGTTGCAGGTGGTGCTCGGTAATATCGGCCGCGATCTTGATCACCTTGGTCACCACGCCCCGCAACTTGACCGGAAAATAGGTCGCCTCCAGCCAGATCGCCTCGCCCCGTTTGTTGAAGCGCTGGAACACCCCGGTACGGGAGCGCCCCTGCTTCAGGTCCGCCCAAAACTGCTGATAGTCGCTGCTCTGGGCATAGAGCTTGTCGCAGAAGATACGGTGATGCTGGCCGATGACCTCGGGCGCACTGAAGCCCACCACGTTGAGAAAGAGATCATTGGCGGCCAGCACAGTGCCATCCGGCGTAAAGGTGATGGTCGCCACGCTGCCGTGCACTGCGTCGAAAAATCCCTGCTGTTCCAGAAGTTGATCCTGGCACTGCTGCAACTCGGCTTTCAGTTTGCTATTGAACATCGAAACGTATCCTCCAGACTGGCACCCACCATGGCCAAACCACGCAGTGGATCAATAAGATAATGGTGGCGTGCTCCATCAGCATAGTTGGCGGCGTTGCCGCGATCCCATCTGACGCCATATTTATTGCTGTAAATCAAATTCACCAACCAAGCGCCACTCATGCAGAGCTGCAACCCTTATTCCACCGCCGGTTGCCACTCCAGATAGGCCGGATTGGCGACAAAACCGATCCGCTCATAAAGAGGACGCCCCTGCTCGCTGGCATGGAGCCACACCTTGCCCAGCTGACGCGATCTGGCAAAGGCCGTTATGGCATCGAGCAGCGCCGTGGCGATCCCCTGCTGGCGCCATTGTGGCCGCGTATACATGTTGAGCAGATACCCCTCCATCCCCGCCAGATTGCCGGGATAGGGTGGCCGTTCAAACAATGCCAGCGTCCCTGCTGCCACGATCTGTTTGCAGCCCTCCTGCGTATCGGCCTCAGCCAGCCAGGATAAAGCACTCTCTTCACTCATCGCTCGGGTGAAATAGTCAAGGGTGGCCTGCCACAAGGCCGGGTCTGCCTGCGGCGTCACCAGCTCACCGACCTCACAAAACAGCTCCATGCGCAGCGCCACCATTGCGGGAATATCTGCGGCCCTTGCCTGACGAATGATCATTGGCTGCTCCTTTTCTCTCATGGGAAATTTCGCCGGCCGTCATTATGACAAAGAGCGCCTTGTGGCGCTCTTTGTCATTGGGAAAATCACTGATAAATCAATGGTTGCGACGTGTCAGCCAATAATCCAGGCTCAGCACACCGCCGCCCCAGA
>NZ_QAJD01000091.1:5250-14883 GCF_003061465.1 Aeromonas sp. HMWF017 | reverse complement strand
GGAGATCACCGCCATGATATTGAAGCCAAACAGCAGCAAGGCGGCCGGGCGAGTAAAAAGCCCCGCCAGCAGGAAGAGCGGCAACAGCAGCTCGGTCGCCGTACCCAGATAAGCAGCCCACAACCAGGGCAGCAGGGGCACCTGATACTCGGATTCAAACAGATAGAGGGTGGAATCCCACGCCGTCAGCTTGAGCCAGCCTGAAGTGATAAAAACCGAGGCGACCCACAGCCGCGCCAGCAACAGCACACCAGCGCTGATCCAGCGCGGCAAATCACCACTTGAGCTGGCCAGCGCCAGCCATTTGTTTGCCATCATGGCATTATCTCCATATCCACCAGCAGACCAAGGGTTATCAGGCGAGTGAGATGTTCACTGGCCGCAGGGTCGGCCGCAAGCAGATCGACCAGCGCCGTACCAGCGAGACATCCCTGTAGCAGCGCCCACTCACCAGCCGTCAGGGGCAAGGGGGCAACCCGGCAATCCGGCTGTTTCTTCAATGCCAACCAGACGGGGGCATCAAGCACCTCCACCGCTTCTCCACCGTGCAGCGCCATCTGCCACAGGGCCAGCACCGGATAATCGCTGGCAACCAGCAGCAGATCAGTGGCTGGCAAGAGTCGCAGCCGCTCCCATTGTTGCGGCGATAATGCGGCCAGACGCTCGGCTGGCCAGCAGCGTGATTCCAGCGGCAGCAGACTGGCACGCTCAAGCTGCCATTCGAACTGAGCCAGCGCCTCCAGCCAGGGCAGTCCGGTTGTAGTTGGCAAGCGGGCCAGCCATTGGCCAAATCCGACGCCATAGTGCATGACGCTCCCTTCCCTGAGCGGCTCGGCCAATACGAAGCCACGGGCCGCCGCTGCAAAAAAGTCATCCCCGACCATAGCCTTGACGGCGGGATAACTGATCGCCAGCACCTCGCCAAGGCTCAGGATGAAGTGGTTGCGATAGACCTGCAGCACTGACTCGGCAGAAAAGAGCCGGGAGCTGATGTGAGGGGAAATGGCGTCAGGCGCCCCCAGCAGACCCTCGGCAAAGTGCTGTTGCAACTGTGCCAGTTCAGCCATGGGCCACCTCCCGTGGTGCACTCATGGCGCACGCCTCATCCAGAATGGCGCTGGCCTGCGCCGCCTCTGCCAGCAAGACCGGCAGCGGCGGGATCTCGAGATCCCACTCAATCAGGGTGGGAATGGCCTGCTTGCGGCAGATCTGGCGATAGAGTTCCCAGACCGGCTCCACCACAGGGGCGCTGTGGGTATCGATATAGAGGGAACCTTCCGACAGCAGCTTCTCGGTATAACCGGCCAGATGGATCTCCCCGACGGTGGCGAGATCGATCGCCGCCAGATACTCATCGCAAGAGAAACCGTGATTGAAGGCACTGACATAGAGATTGTTGAGGTCGAGCAGGATGCCGCACCCGCTGCGCTGCTGCAGCTCGGCCAGAAATTCCCACTCGCTCATCTCTCCGGCCAGTTGCAGATAAGAGGAGGGATTTTCAATCAGCATGCGGCAACCCAGAGTCTGTTGTACCTGCTGGATCTTGTCGCTCATGTTGCGCAGGGAGGCTCGGGTATAGGGCACCGGCAGCAGATCGTTGAAGTAACGCCCGCCAATGCTGCCCCAGCTGAGATGTTCGGAGATCCGTACCGGTTTGATCGCCGCGGCCAGTGTCGACAACTGCTGCAGATGGTGCGGATCGAGCGGGTCGGCAGAACCAAGGGACATGCCAACGCCGTGAAGACTGACGGGGTAGTGTTGCGCCAGTTCGGCGAGCACCTGAAAACCCTGGCTGTGCCGTTCGAAGTAATTTTCACTATGCACCTCCAGCCAACCGACTGCCGGCAGGGTTTGCCGGATCTCGTCGTAATGGGGAGTGCGTAATCCGATACCAATCAAAGGGTTCATCGCAAGACTCGCTTTCGCCAACCAGAGAAGATGCAGGGGGCGACCCATTGGCCATCCCCTGCCCGATGTCTCTTACTTGGGTTGCAGCGAACCGCCGACCAGCTTCTCGCACAGCCCTTTGGGCATCACCACAAAGGCATCACCCTGAGCATCTTCCTTGGCAGTACCGGCGCAGGAGCTGCTCTTGGTCGCACAGTCATTTTTGCTGGCCTTGACCACGCCGTAGCACTTCTCCTTTTCATCGGCAGCCATGGCTGGTGCCGCGATAAATTGGGCGCCCAGCGCCAGCAGACCGGTCATGGCGGAGGCGATAGCAGTGCTTTTTTTAACATTCATGTTCATGTTCCTTTTGATGTCGTTGGATGTTGCTGATATCCCCGATTTGTCGCAACCGGGTACCTGCAATAGAACCGGCAAACGGGATATTCCCTTTCAAAAAAAACACAAAAAGAGTTAAAAAACCCAAAAGCAAACACTCAATCAATTGATTTTAAACAGCTATTTCATCATTGAAAATTTCTCGACGACCACCCATTAATGAACGAGGAAAGTGCCATATGGTGCTTTCATCCCGTTAATCTTCTTCACTGCTTCCATCAAAAAAGATGCTTCAGACATAAAAAAGCCCCGCCAACAGGCAGGTCTGGATGTAACTTTAAAGAAACAAGAAATAAACAATCGGAGTGGTGTTGGGAGCCAGGAGTTGCGGCAAACAGATAAAAAAAGAGACAGCTTTGGCTGTCTCTTTTTGCACATGGTGCGAATGGGGTTTAGTAGAAGATCCGCTCGCCACGCTCGCTCATTTTGAGCCACACCGGTTTGGTGCTGGTTTTATTCCAGATCCGGTGCAGATAGCTGTAGAAGCGGGCACGATCGCTGCGAAACAGCATCACGGGGAAAGCCAGAATGCCCACCAGCAATACATAAATGCGACGAAGAATAATCTGAGTCAGGGAAAAGGGATGAAACATGATGTAACTCCTTACTGGTAAGACCACTGAGCAAAGATTACCCCACTCCATGTAGGATTACTACATCACCAACGCATTTTTTTATAAAAAAATGGTGAAAAACGGGAAATACTGAAAACGGGTTACGTTATTAACCAACAGTTAACAAACTTGCGAAAATCGTGCGCTTTGCCACAGTTATCAGGGGGAAAACATGCAGTAGGGAGACACGCATGAAACTGCCAGAAGTGGCACTGCTGGTGCTGATGGTTGCCCTGACACGGGCACAACTGGAGGAGTGGCAACTGAATCGGGAAGATGCCATCGTGCTGGCCGAACGGGGTGTGCCCACCGTCAGCCTGTGGCAATGCGGCACACTGAAGCAACGGATTGCGGATCTCAACCAGCACAGTGCCGAGGTGCAGTTTCAATATCGGGGGCAAAACATGGCGGATGTGAGCCACTATCTCGAGCGCGAGTGGAAACAGGCTGGCTGCGAACAGTTACTGGTACAGCAAGGATACTGACCGAGGATCAGACTCGAAGAGTGATGATTGAGATAAACAGAGAGAATATGGAGGCACGTTCCGGAGTCGAACCGGACTAAACGGATTTGCAATCCGCTGCATAACCGCTTTGCTAACGCGCCATGCTGACAAGACTGATTGTCTTGAAAGTGAGTTCCATCGTTGGTGCGATGGAAAATTGGAGCGGGAAACGAGACTCGAACTCGCGACCCCGACCTTGGCAAGGTCGTGCTCTACCAACTGAGCTATTCCCGCGTTACTGCTTTCGTGCCAGTTGCCTGACAACGAGGCGCATTATACGTACCACGAGCGCCAGCACAACCCCTTTTTCGCAATTTAAGCCCTGATGCAAACTGTTTGCTCAGGGTTTAAACGCCTTGCTGCATTTTTCTCCAGCCAGCTGTGACCCACCAAGCGAATTTGGGATAAAGTCGTTGAAATGATTACGCTTTCGTTCGAGACTTGAGCGGCTTAATAACCGGATTCTCAATTGAAAATCACAAGATGAAATGGATCTTCACGCTTCGTGGGCTCAGGCCGCAGTTAATGCTGGCTTTTTTCATGTTGGGCATGGTGCCCTTTTTGGTCATCACCCTCTTCTTCCTATACAGCCACGGCAAGGATCTCACCACCCAGACCTCCAACCATCTGGTCTCCGTTCGTAATATCAAGAAGAGTCAGCTCGAGGATTACTTCAACAACCTCAAAGAGCAGCTCATCAACTTCTCCCAGCAGGATTTTGCCGGCAACAGTATCGGCCGTTTCTATGGCTTTACCGGCGCCTTCGAGAAGTTGGGCACCACACCGCAGGAGGCCCGCAGCCGCGCTCAGGCCCGCTATCTGCCCGGTTCCTGGGATCAACTGCGCAAACCGGACAGCCAAGTAGAGATCGAACCCTCCATCACGGCGCTGATCCTCGCCGACGAGATGTATGGCCGGGTGCACCAGCGCTTTCATCGCGGCTATGCCGACATGGTGCGCAAGTCCAACTACAGCGACATCTTTCTGGTGGACCTCAACGGTGATGTGGTCTATTCGGTCACCAAGCACCCTAACTTTGCCACCAATCTGCTCTCCGGCCCCTACCAGGGCAGTGGCTTGGGCCAGACCTTCGCCAAGATCAAACGCCGCCTTGATGGCGGCCAGAAGCCGCAGCAGATCTTCGAATTCACCGATTTTGGCCGCAACGAGCTGACCGGGCAGGTGGTCGCCTACATGGCGGCGCCCGTGATGCAGTACGACTATGTGCGCGGTGTGGTGATTTTCGAACTGCTGCCGGACAAGCTCAACCAGATCATGGCGGAGCGGGAGGGGCTGGGAGAGACCGGCGAAACCATCTTGATCGGCCCCGACAAGCGGATGCGCGCCGATGCCTGGCTGGCACCGGAGTTCAGCGTCGAGAACAGCTTCAGCCCCAATTTCCGGCCGCTGCAAACCCCCCTCATCACCAAGACGCTCTCCGGCGAGCAGGGGGTCGGGCTGTTCCACTCCTATCAGGATGACGAGGTGCTGGCCGCCTACACCCAGGTGAAGGTGTTCGATACCGAGTGGGCCTTTATTGCCGAGATCTCCACCCGGGAAGCCTATGCCCCGATCCGCCAGCTGGAAACTCTGGTGATTGTGCTGGGTGCCGGCTCGGTGCTGCTGCTGATCCTCTTCTCCCGCTGGCTCTCCCACTCCATCACGGCGCCGCTGCGATCCCTGACCGAAGCAGCCGAGCAGGTGGCCGACGGCGCGCTGGATCACCCCATCGCCATCGAGCGCACCGGCGATGATATCGACCGGCTGGCCGAGGCGTTTCGCCATATGCAGCGCTCTGTGAAGGACAAGATCGAACTGATCGAACAGCAGACCCAGGAGCTGCAACAGCAGGTCAAGCTGACCCACAAGCAGAACCTCAGCTTGCAGCAGGCAGACAAGCTCAAGGATGAACTGCTGGCCAACACCTCCCACGAGCTGCGTACCCCCATTCACGGCATCAAGGGGATGGCCGAGTCGATGCTCGCCAGCCAGCAGGATTTGACCGAAGGGCAGCAAAAACAGCTCGGCCTCATCATCAAGAGCGCCGACGGTCTGGCCCGTCTGGTGGACGATCTGCTGGACTACCACCAGATGCGCTACGGCCAGCTGGAGATCCACTCCCAGCCCGTCTCATCAAAAGGGGTGATCCGGCTGGTGCTGGATCTCTGCCAGCATCTGGTACAGGCCAAACCCCTCACTCTGGTGGATATCAGCCCGGCCGAACTGCCGCCGGTGCTGGCCGACGAGCAACGGCTCGAACAGGTGCTCTACAACCTGGTGGGCAACGCCATCAAGTACACGCCGCAGGGCAAGGTGGTGCTCAGTGCCATCGTCGAGAACAACTTCCTGCGCATCAAGGTCACCGACACCGGCATCGGCATCGCCCCCGATCATCTGGAGCACATCTTCGAGCCGCTGGTGCAGATGAGCCCGGAGGTAAGCAAGCAGGGGGCCGGCCTTGGTCTCTCCATCACCCGCCAGCTGGTGCACCTGATGGGGGGCGAGCTGTTTGTCGAGAGCGAGCCGAGCGTTGGCTCTACCTTCGCCTTTACCCTGCCCCTTGCCACCGGCAAAGCGGCCAATCTGACTCAGGGCAGCCGCCAGATCGAGCATCAGCTGGTGCGCCAGCAACCGCTGATCCTGCCTGATTGGGAGAGCGACGATCTGCCCCCTCCCCCCGAGGATGCGCCGCTCATTCTGGTGGTGGATGACGAGCCCATAAACCTGCACATCCTGCGCCATCTGTTGCAACCCTGCGGCTACCGCATCCTGCCCAGCAGTGACGGCCACGATGCGCTGGCCAAGCTGGCCGAGGAGCAGGTGGACCTCATCCTGCTCGATGTGATGATGCCGACCCTTTCCGGTTTTGACGTCTGCCGTCGCCTGCGCCAGCAACACCCGAAAGATATGCTGCCGGTGCTGCTGCTCACCGCCCTCAACCAGCCCAAGGATATCGAGGAGGGCTTCGGGGCCGGTGCCAACGACTATCTGGTCAAACCCTTCTGCAAGGAAGAGCTGTTTGCCCGGGTCAAGGCACTGCTGGAAGCCAAGGCCGGACGCGCCTCGCTGGTAGAGAACCGGCTATTGAAGCAGGAGATCGAACATCGCCTCACCCTGCAGGAGCGACTGCATCAGGATCAGCAGCGCCTGCTGGCCCTGCTCGGCGAAGGGGCTGACCCCATGATCTTTATCGACGAGCAAGGCATAGTGCTGTTTGCCTCCCGGGTGCTGGCGCGCCTGCTGGGACAGGAGCCGGAAGCCATGGAGGGGCAGCCCCTCAATGAGTGGCTCGCCACTCCGCTGCAACAGCAGTGGCCCGACCTTGCCAGCGAGCGGGAACACAATCTGGAATTTCTGGTGGCCGAGCAAAAAGATGTACTCAACGCCCGCGCTCTGCCTATCACGCTCGGAGGACAGGCCGCTTTCGCCCTCACTCTGAGTACCGAGCTGCGTCAGGATGAGAACCGGGTAATGGCGCTGGAGAACGCCCTCAAGAACCTCTCGCGGCAAGCCATCATCGAAGATGAACAGCTGCTGGGCGAGCTGAGCCGCCTGGGTGGCGAGTTCCGTTCGCTGGCCGACGACCTTATTCGCCAGCAGGATGACGAGCCGCTGCGCCGTGCGCTGGTAGAGACCATGCAGCTCACCCTGGATGCCTGGCAGCAGGGGACCGGCAAGGGCAAAATCGTGCTGGCGGAGAAGAGCAAGCTGTGGCGGGTCTATATGGACAGATCCAGCCCGCAGACCCGTACCCTCGACAAATACCTGAGTCTGGACACCCTGCCCAAGTCGCCACGCTGGAAGACGGTAGTGGCCACCACCGAGTATGTGCTGGGCCACTGTCCGCTCAATGACCACCAGCGCCAACAGTTGCAGCACAGCGCACAGACCCTGCGTCAACTCGCCAACCGCAAGCCGTGATCCGGCGCCCTAAACGGGCGCCGGATCACAATTGGCAATCTGGTTTCTTTTTGCACAAAACAAAGCCCCGCACAACTCCGAAACCGAGAGCAGATCCAATTCACAAATTTGTCATATACGCCATTTTCACAGCCACTTTCTACGCGAGAGTAAATAACGCAAATCAATGATTCTAAAAAGATAAAAAAGCATTTTGACGAGATTGACGTAACACCGTCAATTTTTACGAAAACAACGAAATCAATAGTTGTTGTTTTCCTGTTAATTCTGGTTTGCTTAGTGCGTTGGAAAACAGAACGACAAAGGTTAGACACCTGACCAACACAGAGGGCCGATTTCATCAGCATGCGAAACCGGTGCTCACACAAAACAAGGCGAACCCTCGGGAATGCCAAAAAATAAGAAAGGAAAACATATGCTTGCCAAAGTATCCAAAATCTCTACCGCTGTAATGCTGGGAACCATGATGCTTGCCGGTGCCGCCGGTAACGCCATGGCCGCAGAAAACAAAACCGTGCTGACCATGGTCGCACAGCAGGAAACCGCCTGGGTCAAGAACTTCAACCCCTTCCTGCAAGCGGGCTTGCTGCACACCACCCGTCACTTCATCTATGAGCCGCTGGTGATCTTCAACGATATGCAAGGGGGCAAACCCGTCTATCGTCTGGCCACCAACTATGCGTTCAGCGATGACCTGAAATCCGTCACCTTCGATCTGCGTGACGGCGTGAAGTGGTCTGACGGCGAAGCCTTTGATGCCGATGACATCATCTTCTCCTTCAATCTGGTCAAGGCCAACAAGGCGCTGGATGAGCGCTCAATCTGGACCCAAATCAAGAGCGTCGAGAAGCTGGCCCCCAACAAGGTCAAATTCGACCTGACCGAGGTCAACACCAACGTGGTGAATGATCTGGTGCTGGTACCTATCGTGCCGGAGCATCAGTGGAAATCGGTGAAAGATCCGGTTGCCTTCACCAACGACAAGCCGGTTGGTACAGGCCCCTTCACCGAAGTGGACAACTTCTCCGCCCAGCTCTATACCCAGTGCCGCAACCCGCACTACTGGGATAACGCCAACCTCGCTATCGACTGTCTGCGTATGCCGCAGATGGCCACCAACGACCAGGTGCTGGCGGCTGTCATGAAAGGTGACATCGACTGGTTCGGCTCCTTCGTACCGGATATCGAGCGCCTCTACGTCGGCAACGATCCGAAGAACAACAAATACTGGTTCCCGGCCTCCGGTACCGTGGCGTTCAACGTCAACTTCCAGACCAAGAACCCGGGCAATAACGAAGCCTTCAACGACATCAACTTCCGCCGCGCCTTCTCCATGGCGATGGACCGCCAGTCCATGGTGGATATCGCGGGCTACGGCTACCCCACCGTCAACGAGTACCCGTCAGGTCTGGGCAAAGCCTTTGACTCCTGGAACAACCCGGAAGTGGACAAGAAGTACGGCAAGTACAACAAGTTCGATCTGGAAGGGGCCAAGGCCCTGCTGAAAGAGGCAGGCTACAAGGATTGTGACGGCGACAAGTTCCTCGACACCCCGAGCTGCAAAAAGATCGAGTTCAAGGTACTGGTACCGAACGGCTGGACCGACTGGGTCAACACAGTACAAATTGGTGTAGAAGGGCTGCAGGCGCTGGGCCTGAACGCCAAGACCGCCACCCCGGAAGCGACCGTCTGGACCGAGAACCTGATCACCGGTGACTTCGACGTCGCCCTGCAGGGTTACTTTGCCGGTGCCAACCCGCACAAGTACTTCGAGACCGCGTTCCACTCCCGCAACATGGGTGACCGTGGCAACCGCTTCGCCGCGCCCCGTTACAAGGACCCCGAGCTCGACAAGCTGATCGATGACTTCACCCAGACCGCCGATGCGGCCAAGCAGAAGGAGATCATGTTCGCCATCCAGGATCGTGTTGGTGCCAACCAGACCATCATTCCGGTCTTCAACAACCCGACCTGGTACGAGTACAGCACCAAGCGCTTCAACGGCTGGTTCAGTGCTGATAACCCGGTAGCCAAACCTCAGCTCCACCCGGACACCCCTGAGCGTCTGCTGCACGTGTTGTCCCTCAAGCCAAACAGCTAAACAATCCCGGCCCCCTGCGGGGGGCCATCTTCCCCGTTAATCCCCTTCTTGCCCGACTTTGCCGGGGTTGGGGTAGCTATACCCGACGCGGGGCAGACTTGCAGTAAAAGGTACTATCATGGGATTCATACTGAGACGCTTTTCCTTCTATCTGGTTGCCTTTCTGGTAGCCGCCACCATCAACTTCCTGTTACCCCGTGCCATG
>NZ_QAJD01000091.1:0-5240 GCF_003061465.1 Aeromonas sp. HMWF017 | reverse complement strand
TCGACGGCCCCATCGGCACCCAGTTTCTCACCTATGTGAAGAGTGTCTTCACCTGGGATCTCGGCACCTCGGTGCGTTTCTACCCGCAGCAGGTCTCTGACGTGCTGGGCCGTGCCATCGGCTGGACCCTGTTTCTGGTCGGCACCTCCACCATCCTGAGCTTCTCCATCGGTTCCATCGTCGGCATCTTCGCCGCCTGGTATCGCGGCGGCCGGATGGACAGCATTCTCTCCCCGCTCACTCTGGTGATGCAGGCCATTCCGCCGGTGGTGGTCTCCCTGCTCGCCCTGTTCCTGTTCGGGGTCAGCCTGGAGTGGCTGCCCATCGGCTACGCCTACAGCCCGGAGATCAAGGCTGACTGGGGCTGGGAACACATCAAGAGCATCATGACCCACGCCATCATGCCGGTGCTGACCCTGGCCGTGGTGCAGGTGGGGGGCTTTCTCATCACCATGCGCAACAACATGATCAACCTGCTGGGCGAGGATTACATCACCATGGCCAAGGCCAAGGGGCTCTCCAGCAACCGGGTGATCTTCAACTACGGCGCCCGCAACGCCATTCTGCCCAGCGTCACCGCCCTATCCATGGCGCTCGGCTTCGTTATCGGTGGCTCCCTCATCACCGAGGTGATCTTCAACTATCCCGGCCTGGGCCTGACCCTCTATCAGGGCATTCTGGCCCGCGACTACCCACTCATTCAGGGGCAGCTGCTCATCATGACCATCACCATGCTCAGCTTCAACTTCCTGGCCGACGTGCTCTACGTCTTCCTGGATCCCCGTCTGCGTACAGGAGGCAAATAAAATGCGTATGCCGACCATTCTAAAGATCCTGCTGGGCAACAAGAAGGCTGCCTGTGGCCTCGCCATCGTGGTTGCCTTCGTACTGATGGCCATCTTTGCCCCCATTCTGGCCAGCAACGAGCCGACCAAACGGGTGGCTCGTCCCCACCAGCCGCCCAGTGCCGAGTTCGTGATGGGATCCACCCGCATGGGCCACGATATCTGGGCCCAGTTCACCAACGGCGCCCGTATCTCACTGATGGTGGGCTTCAGCGCTGGCCTGCTGGTCTGCACCCTGGCCGTCGCCATCGGCATCACTGCCGGTTACTTCGGGGGTCTGGTGGATGAATGCCTCACCTTCCTGATGAACGTGGTGCTGGTGATCCCCAACCTCCCCTTGCTACTGGTGCTGGCGAGCTTTATCGGGGAGGCGTCACCGGCGGTAATTGCCGTGATAATAGGGTTGACCTCGTGGGCCTATGGCGCGCGGGTCATCCGGGCCCAGACCCTGGCCCTGCGCGAGAAGGAGTTCGTCATCGCAGCAGAAGTGCTGGGCGAGCCGGCCTGGCGCATCATTCTGGTGGAGATCCTGCCCAACCTCATCTCCATCATCGGGGTGAGCTTCATCGGCTCCATCATCTACGCCATCGTCACCGAAGCGACCCTGGAGTTCCTGGGGCTTGGCGACCCGACCGTGGTGAGCTGGGGCATCATGCTCTACAACGCCCAGACCTCCAGTGCCATTCTGGTCGGCGCCTGGTGGGAGATCCTGGCCCCCTGCTTCGCCATCGCCACCCTGGGTGCCGGTCTGGCTCTGCTCAACTTCGCCATCGACGAGATTGCCAACCCGCAGCTGCGCTCCCACAAAGGGTTGAGCCGCTGGAAGAAACTTGCCACCCCGGTCGCAACACCACTCTCTGCCGCACAGGAGAAGACAGCATGAACAAGCATCCCCTGCTGTCAGTACGCAATCTTTGCGTCGACTACATCACCGAAAATGGCGACGTGCGCGCCGTCAACTCGGTGAGCTTCGATATCAGACAGGGCGAGATCTTCGGTCTCGCCGGTGAGTCGGGCTGCGGCAAATCCACCGTCGCCTTCTCGGTGGCCCGGCTGCACAAGCCGCCCGCCTATATCAGCGGTGGCAAGATCCTGTTCAAGGGGGAGAATATCCTCCACTACAACGACGAGCGGCTACGCTCCTATCGCTGGCAACAGGTGTCGGTGGTGTTCCAGTCCGCCATGAACGCCCTGAACCCAGTGCTGCGGATGGAGGAGCAGTTCTGCGACGTGCTGCTGGCCCACAATCCCGGCATGACCCGTTACGAGGCGATCAAGCGCGCCCAGGAGCTGCTCACCATCGTCGATATCCACCCGAGCCGGCTCAAGGATTACCCGCACCAGTTCTCCGGCGGCATGCGCCAGCGGCTGGTGATTGCCATCGCCATGGCGCTCAACCCCGAGCTGCTCATCATGGATGAGCCAACCACGGCGCTCGATGTGGTGGTACAGCGGGAGATCCTGCAGAAGGTCTATGCCCTGAAAGAGAAGTTCAACTTCTCCATTCTGTTCATCACCCACGACCTCTCCCTGATGGTGGAGTTCTGCGATCGCATCGGCATCATGTATGCCGGTGAACTGGTGGAGGTCGCTCCCTCCAAGGCGATCCTGACCTCGCCGCTGCACCCCTATACCAGAGGGCTTGGCAACTCCTTCCCGCCCCTGCACGGGCCGAAGAAGGTGCTGGAAGGGATCCCGGGCACCCCGCTCAACCTGCTTGAGGTGCCTGTCGGCTGCCGCTTTCAGGCCCGCTGCGGCAAGGTGCACGATCGCTGCCGTCAGGAGTACACCAGATTGGCCGAGATCCGCCCCGGGCAACAGACCGCCTGCCACCTCTATGAGGAGCAGGGGCTGCAACAAGATTCCGTGATCTATCTGGACAAGGCCGCTGGCTGTTAAGGATGTCTGTCATGCAAATCGCCAAAACCGATGCACCCATCATCGAAGTCCAGCATCTCTACAAGGACTTCCCCATCAACTCCAATGCCATCAAGAGTGGCAAGATGCGGGCCCTCTCCGACATCACCTTCAACCTGCACCGGGGCCGCGCCCTGGCGGTGGTCGGGGAGTCGGGCTCCGGCAAGAGCACCATCGCCAAGATCATCGCCAAGATGTACAAGCTCAGTGCCGGGCGAATTCTCTATCGCGGCCACGATCTGGAGGAGTTCAACAAGGGCACCGCCCTGCTGGACTATCGCCAGAGCGTGCAGATGGTGTGGCAAGACCCGTTCGGTTCGCTCAACCCGACCCATACCATCTATCACCACATCGCCCGTCCCCTGCTGCTGCACAGCAAGGTGATCGACAAGAAAGAGCTGCCCGACATGGTCTACGGCCTGCTGGAAAAGGTCGGCCTGACCCCCGCCAAAGCAACGGCGGCCAAGTATCCGCACCAGCTCTCCGGCGGCCAGCGTCAGCGGGTCAACATCGCCCGCAATCTGGCGGTGGAGGCGGAAGTGGTGCTGGCGGACGAGCCGACTTCCATGCTCGACGTCTCCATTCGCATCGGCATCCTCAACCTGATGGAGCAGATGAAGAACGAGCTCGGCGTCTCCATGCTCTACATCACCCACGACATCGCCACCGCTCGCTATGTAGCGGAAGATCTGGCTGTCATGTATGTGGGGCACATGGTGGAGTGGGGCGAGGTGGACGAGATCCTGCACCACCCGCAGCACCCCTACACCCAGCTGCTCATCTCGGCGGTGCCCGATCCGGAGAAGAGCATCCACGCCGAGCTGGAAGGGGGCCGCAAGGGGGAGATCCCGCTCTGGACGCCGGAATCCTGCGGTTGCCCCTTTGCCGGGCGCTGCAATCAGGCGATGCCCCGCTGCAAGGAGGCGCTGCCCCCCATCACCAAGCTTGCCGACAACCACTTCGTGCGCTGCTACCTCTACGAGTGAGGGTGAGCCTTAGACCGGCCGGACAGCACAGTCCGGCCATGCCTCGATACGGGGCGGCCACAGCCCCGTGATGTGCCTCACCGCCCGGCGGTGAACCACAGGAGTAATACCTTGATGGAACTCTTGATCAATCAGGTGGGCTACGAGTGCGACGGACACAAGGTCGCCCTGTTGCAAACCTCCCCCGCTCCTGATCTCGGCGGCTATGTCAGGCTGCAACGCCTTGATGATGGCCAGATCCTGTTTGAAACCCCGCTGCAACCGGCTGGCAGCGTCCCTGGCTGGCAAGGCCGCGCTTACTGGCGTGCCGACTTCTCCGCCTTCAAGGAGCCCGGCCACTATCGGCTGGAGGCGATCACTGCCCAAGGCATTGTCCGTTCGACCCGTTTTGCCATCGGCCAGGATCTGCTAGCCAGCCACTGCCTCTCCGATGTCATCCACTACTTCAAGGGGCAGCGCGCCAGCGGCACCTTTGATCGGGCCGACCGCAACGCCCGCCTGTTTGGCACCGACCAGCACAAAGATGTGCACGGCGGTTGGTTCGATGCCAGTGGCGACATGAGCAAGTACCTGAGCCACCTCTCCTACGCCAACTACCTCAACCCCCAGCAGACCCCCATGGTGGTGTGGGCTCTGCTCAAGTGCCGGGAACTGCTGGCCCCGCGCCGCGATATCGACGGAGTGAACCTCTGCAAACGGCTCAATGACGAGGCGCTGCACGGCGCCGATTTCCTCTGCCGGATGCAGGATGAATCGGGCTTCTTCTTCATGACCCTGTTCGACAAGTGGAGCAAGGATCCCGCCCAGCGCGAGCTGTGCGCCTATGCCACCCAACAGGGGCTCAAGTCCGCCAACTGGCAGGCCGGTTTCCGCCAGGGGGGCGGCATGGCCATTGCCGCACTGGCCCGCGCTGCCCGCGAGCACATCGGCGGTGACTTCGATACCAACCATTACGCCGAGGCGGCCAAACGCGGCTACCTGCATCTGCGTGAGCACAACCTTGCCTATCTGGACGACGGGGCCGAAAACATCATCGACGACTACTGCGCCCTGCTGGCGGCGGTGGAGCTGACCCGCACCTTCGGCTCCGAATGGCTGGCCGAGGCGAGAGCCCGCGCCAGCAAGCTCTGCGCCCGTCAGCGCCCTCATTCTGAGCTGGGTCACTACTGGTCGGCCAACGAGGATGGCTCGCGCCCCTACTACCACGCCGCAGAAGCGGGGCTGCCGGTGCTGGCACTGCTGGAATATCTGGGCGTAGAGCCGGATCAGGAGCACAAGGCCCGGGCACAGACCGTGGTGGAACAGGCACTGGCCGCCGAGCTGGCGCTCTGCGCACGGGCGGGCAACCCCTTCTCCCTCGCCCGCCAATATGTGAAAGGGGTGGATGAAGCGCCGCGCGTCAGCTTCTTTATGCCCCACCACAACGAATCCGGTTACTGGTGGCAGGGGGAGAACGCCCGCCTCGCCTCGCTGGCGGCCATGGCCTTTGCTG
>NZ_QAJD01000090.1:0-2603 GCF_003061465.1 Aeromonas sp. HMWF017 | reverse complement strand
CCTGCAAATGGGAGCGGATAAACTGGGTGTCGGTGCTGCTGCGGGCGTTGCGGGCCATGGCGGCATAGGTTTCGTTGACCCGAATGCGGGGGGCAGAGTCGGGATTGAGCTCGACCACCCACTTGCTACCCTTCTTGACCACGGAGACGTCGGGGATCACGTACTGGGAGTCGCTCTGGATGATGCCGTTACCGGGACGCGGCTCCAGCAGCTGGATCAGATCCAGCACCTCCTTGAGGTCGCTCTCTTTGAGTTTTGTCTTGCGGGCGAGGGTGCGGTAATCCCGGTTGCCGAGCAGCTCCATGTGCTCGAGGATCACCTCTTTGGCCTCGTTGAGCCAGGGGGTCTGAGGGTCATACTGATCCAGCTGGATCAGCAAACACTCCTGCACAGAACGGGCAGCAATGCCGACCGGATCGAAGTGCTGCACCCGCTTGAGTACCGCCTCGACCTCATCGAGTTCCACCTCTACGTCATCGCTGGTGACTGCAGCCTGGATATCCTCCAGCGCAACGGTCAGATAACCGGATTCGTCGATGGCATCGATGATGGCGAGCGCGATGGCGGCATCCACATCGCTGAACGGCGTGAGCCGCATCTGCCACAGCAGATAATCCTGCAGGTTTTCGGTGGTTTCACCCTGATAGACGCTATCTTCCCCATCGTGGATGGGGCCCGCGCTCTGAGCGGTGCCGGCAGAGTAAACCTCGTCCCAGGTGGTATCCACCGGCAACTCGTCCGGCATCTGCTCCTGGGCCATGGCATCGCTGGAATCCAGCTGGCTGGCATCGACCGGCGCTTCCGGACTGGTCTCTTGCGCCTCGCTCTCTTCCTGCTCCAGCAGAGGGTTGTTTTCGAGCGCTTGCTGAATTTCCTGCTGAAGTTCCAGAGTGGAGAGCTGGAGCAGACGAATCGCTTGTTGTAATTGCGGCGTCATGGTCAGGGACTGACCGAGACGCAACTGTAATGTCGGCTTCATCTACGTCGGGATATCCTTATGTTCAGCGAGGCACTCGTCAAAGGAAATGAAGGCATGCCCCCTTACTATAGACTGAATTGATCGCCCAAATAGACGCGCTTGACCTGCTCATCGGCAAGGATGTCAGCCGGTGCACCTTCGGCAATCATCTTGCCGTGGCTGACGATATAGGCCTTCTCACATACGTCCAGAGTCTCTCTGACGTTGTGGTCGGTAATCAAGACGCCAAGGCCTCTATCTTTCAGATGCTGAATGATCTTCTTGATGTCTATCACAGAAATCGGGTCAACCCCTGCAAAGGGTTCATCCAGCAGAATAAAACGCGGTTCGGCCGCCAGCGCACGGGCGATCTCGACCCGGCGACGCTCACCACCGGAGAGGCTCTGACCCAGGTTGTCGCGAATGTGGGTGATATTGAACTCTTCCAGCAGTTGCTGAACCTTGTCCTCGCGCTCCTCACGGCTCAACCCCTTGCGGGTCTGCATCACCCCCATCAGGTTGTCGAACACCGACAGGCGACGGAAGATGGAGGCCTCCTGCGGCAGGTAACCGATGCCGTTACGCGCCCGCACATGCATGGGCTGCAAGCTGATGTCCTGATCGTCGATGGTGATGAGACCGGCATCGCGCTGCACCAGCCCCACGATCATGTAGAAGGAGGTGGTCTTGCCCGCCCCGTTGGGGCCGAGCAGGCCGACAATCTGGCCGGTGCCCACTTCAAGACTGACGTCACTCACCACCATGCGGCGCTTGTAGCTCTTCTGCAGGCCCACTGCTTTTAACACTGCCATGGCTTATTTTCCCTGCTTCTTCTGGTCGGCGGGCTTGTCGAAATTCTCTACCTGATCAGGCAGGAACACGGTTTTGACCCGCTGGCTCGGGCTCTTGCTCTCGGCAATCATCTTCTGTTTGACGATGTCGTAGCGGATCAGATCGCCATTGACCTGGCTATCTTCCTGCTTGAGCTGACCGTTGCCGGTGATGGTCACCAGCCGGTTCTTCAGCTCGTAGCGGATAGTGTTGCCGTGGGCATTGACCGGCTTGCCGTTATCTAGGATCTGGAAGAAGGTGGCGGGTTTGCCGTAGGCAGTCATCACCTCCGCCCCTTTCTCGCCGGAGCGGGTCACTACCACCTTGTCAGCCTTGATCCGGATGGTGCCCTGATTGATGGTCACATCCTCTTCGAAGGTGATGCGGTTGTCCTGCATCTCGGCCACCTGTTTGACGGCATCGACGTAGACCTTCTCGGCAAAGTCGGACTCTTTGGCGGTCACCGCACCACACAACAACAGGGCTGCGAGGGCCAGATTAGCGTTTTTCATTGAAATAGATGGCATGGCCTTGATCCAGTAACTCAAAATATTTGCGGTCCAGATGGCCCTTGAGGCCAACCCCTTGGGTCTGGAAATCCCGACCCAGAATGTTCACTTCCCGGTTGCTGCGCACATCCTGCGTCACCAGATCCAGCTCCAGATAGGATGTATCCAGTGTGGAGATGAAAGAGGTAGGTAGCAGACCATCCAGATGCACCTTGTCCCGCAGGATGACGTTGTCGCCGGTGTTGAGCACGCCGGTTTCGGCGGTCACCTTCCACTCGGCGGCACCCTGATCGTCATACATGTAG
>NZ_QAJD01000089.1:4146-12729 GCF_003061465.1 Aeromonas sp. HMWF017 | reverse complement strand
TCTCCCGATTAAATATCACGACTCTCTTGGTAGGTCGGGCAACTGTGCGTTGGCAAACGTGTAAACATCAAACTGACAAGATGAACTCATTTCAGCACATTTTCTGGTGTGATATTTGGCCACTCTTATTAATTCAGCTGTATGCTCAGGGTATTGCTGCTGTAAGAGGCTGAGGGCATCAGCCAAGGTAATCTGATGCAGATTAAAGCAGGTATCAAAAACCAACGACCATATTTGTTCTTTGAACCCATCAATATCATTATGGGTGGCGCAGGAGTTCCACAAGTTTAAATCCAGTTCGTCATCAGGATCTTCAAGGAGACTGACGGCTTGTAAATTGAGATTGCCTAGCATGGCATTATATTGAGCATCAGATAACGATGTTTTGCAGCGAACTATCCAAGCCAGGGTGATAAGGTTATGGCCAAAAAAGCCGGGTTGCTGCAAACAGGAATGCAATACATCCTCTAATGTTGCCGTCTGTCCGGTTGTGATCACCTCACAGCATTCTCTATTTTCTTCATTAGGGAAGGTAGCAGTGACAAACTCCGTGACCCGATTTAAAAATGCAGGTACCCACTCGGGAGGAAGGGCGTTGTATACCTCATTAAGCGCAAGCAAAATGGTGACGTTATGGGATAAATATTCGGGCTTATTGGCTGCCTTGGCGATATAGAATTCAAAGATATCGTGAAAGCCGTACTCGGCATGCCATTGGGAAATAGCTTGGTAGGCAGCGGGATAGATACCACGTGCCAGAATGCGATGTCTGCGTAAATCGGAGAAAGCGACAGGCTGCACACTATCGGTGAGCACTGTTGACACCTGTAATCCATCCTTGGCAATCAATTTGGCGGTTTGTTGCCACAAGGCTTCCGGTTGTCCAAGGTGCGCAGCAAGAAATTGAGCCGATAAATAGGCTTTTAGCGCATGAGGCTGATGAATAATAGCGCTTCTGTGTACAGCTTTTTCAAGTAGTTCCCGAGATGTCATTTATCCTCCATGAATTTAACGTGCCCCTTGACGGGCCGAGAAGCATTACCAGCAAACTCAACAGTCGTAGGGTGCAATGAACGAAGTGAATTGCACCAATTATAAACACTAACGATAGAGGTGCAATGCGCTGCGCTTATTGCATCCTACAGTAATTACTACTCTCCATGATAGTGCTTCAATAAAAAATAGCGGTCAGGACTATTTTGAATGCCGCTTACTTTACCGACTATTTTAAATCCCATTTTTTCATAAAATTTGGGTGCCTGAAATGAGAGGGTGTCGACTTGAGCAGCAATACATCCCCGTTTTTTTGCCTCGCGTTCAGCAATCTCCATTAATTTAATGCCGAGACCCTGCCCTCTCTTGTCATTGTGTACCCAAAGTACTTCGATCAACAGTTGATGATAAATAGTTCGTCCGGCAATGCCACCGACAACTTCGTCATTATCATCATGAATAGCAACAATTAAAGGTTGGGAGCGCTCCTCACCCATTTTATCAAAGTTAAATTGTCTAAGGTTATCAACAAGCACATTGAATATGTCATCTTTATGTGCATTATGGATTTTTATATTCATCAAATCTTATTCCATTTAAATGTAATAGTAGGGTGCAATGAACGAAGTGAATTGCACCAAATATTGAAAGAAGCAAGAGGTGCAATGTGCTGCGCTTATTACACCCTACGATACCATGCGTTAATTTATGAAAGAGTATAAGCAAGACTTAAATACTTGAAAAATATTCTACGGTTCTCTAAAAGATCTTCACGCCATTTCTTAACCTCCTCCAACGACTTCCCATGATTGCCGATGTATATTTCGGCATAAAAAATTGATACAGCCTGTCCAAATGAACGTAATGTTTGTTGACTTTCTGTGAGCCCAAGGAGTAGAAGTTTTGATTCTGCACTGTTCAGGTTTTTATATGACCCATAAACATTTGCTCGTGCATCACGTAATTCTTTAAGTTGCTCTTCATTATGTGGAATGTTATTTTCTTGACGACGAGTAAAGTCGACAATTCTTGTCCAATAAATCATTGCATGATGTGAAAATACTTCTACTTGCTCTGCAACAAGTTCCAAGTTTTCAATCCTTCTAATTTTCTTTTGTTTCTCATCATCGTTTCTATGTTGAAGCTTAGTTATACGCCAAGTAGTAATTCCACTAATCAGTGCTCCGAGCCCAATCTTTATTGTTGTATCCAAAATCTCTAAATAAGTAGTTGCCATAAAAACTCCACGTCTGACATTTCTTGATGTGATCTATGTTTATATATTTTGGCTGCCACGTACTGGTAAGGGATGTTTTAATTTTACGACTCTGGTTTTTACCTCACGTGGGCCTAAGTTTTTATCATAAAAATACCAGATGTTAAATTTTCGCTCAGATGGATTTGTATCCGCTTCTAGATCATTCCAACCAAGGTAACCTGAAATTGTTTTTTGAATTAAAATTTTGCCTTCAGACGAGGCTTTTTTTTTGCCAAGCTGCCATTACCGCTCCTAATAATAAATCGCAGAGCTGTATTTGAGCAGACGTTTTAGAGTCTTTGGTTACATAACTGTCTATAACGGCACTTAATTTTGTGCTTAGATTTACTTGATTATTCACAATGACATGTGACGCCTCATCAGCTTTTTTGTATCTAGATGCAATAGGATCTACAACTATACGAAATTGACATTCTCTACTTGGATGTGCCTTTAGTACTGCTTTTATTTTGGAACTGAGCAGAAGGTTAAAATGCTTTCGGCGAGCTAGATCATAATCACCATTATGATATTCTTTCTTTACATCAGATTTCTTTATTATTATGCAGTGGAAAGCAAGCCATTCTCTTTTAAAAAAGAGGTCGATGAGATCTAAATAAAAATTTCTAAATTGTTTGCTATGAGCTTTCTGCCATTTTATCTCATCATGATAGTTATACTTTTCTCTTAAATCTGTTACTAGCTTGGCGAAATCACCACGTCGCTGCCATTTCATCCAAATACTGCCAAAGCCATAGTATCTGGCTCCGTCAACACCAGATTCATCACACGCAATATTCCAAATCAATTTACCTGGAGCGTCCATGTTGACCTCGGTATATTACCCCTCTAAATAGGGTTAAATGAAATATATGGGGGCCATGTATCATATAATGTCCAACTGGCCTTTAGTTTGCTGTTGTTCACCTGCACAATCTTGCAGCTTATCTGCATAGAAACGACCCCAACGGAGCTGGTTGCCAACTGGCACATATTAACCGGAGGGAGAGAAAACTGAAGGGGCAGGGGCCTAAAACCGGCTCTGGCTCAACAAATTAGTCAATAAGTGGCTAATTTTTGTTTGGTTTGACTTGGTGATGACTTGCCAACTCGGTAGCAAAACCAAACAACTTGCCATCGCCCTAGCGGCTTTGCGTGTTGCACTTTTGGTATGACTTTTCTCTCCGGATTACGTTCCTCCGCCTGTCCGGTTTAGGGCAGCCGATCCTGGCTGCAAACGCCTTTGAACGGCTCCGTCACGCGGCTGGGGCAGAGGCTGGTCAGCCGGTGTCGAGCTCGTCACTTTTGTCGTGTCGATCACACTTCCCACCCCGTCGTCACCCTCGTCAGTATCGGTAAACAACAAGCTATTCTTGCTAATTACTCCTTTATTTTCAGATGGTTGTGAATTTTTATCGCACCCTTGGCCAGTTTTGGTCTGATAAATGCTTTGTGGGGGGCTGGCCGCCTCTTTGCCTGTCGGCGGGCGGCCCGGTGTAACGAACCATTTAGGATCCCTCTCTATGAACAGCTTCGTGATTGCAGATCCCAGTCTCTGTATTGGGTGTCGTACCTGTGAGGTGGCCTGCGCCGTTTCACACCAGTCAGGGTCTTGCAGCGGGACCCTTGAGCGGGAGGGCGGCCTGCATCTTGCCATCGAGGATGGACATCTGGTCTCCAGGGACAGCTACTTTCAGCCGCGCCTGAAGGTGATCGTGGGCAGCAAGGTGACCACGCCGGTGCTCTGCCGCCAGTGTGAAGACAAGCCGTGCGCCATGGCCTGCCCGAACAATGCCATCGTCAACGAGGATGGCTGCGTCAAGGTGTTGCAGGAGCGCTGCATTGGCTGCAAGTCCTGCGTGGTGGCCTGTCCTTACGGCGCCATGGCGGTGGTGCTCAAAGAGGTGCCCCCGACTGCTGATTCGCTCTTCAAGCGTCCGCAGACCAAGGCGCAGGCGCTCAAGTGCGATCTCTGCCGTCACCGCGAGGCGGGCCCGGCCTGTGTCGAGGTGTGTCCGACCCAGGCGCTGCGGCTGGTCACGCCGGAGCATCTTGAAAACCTGAACCGGCAGAAGCAGCTGGCCAGTGCCGAGGCACTGCTGGCGATGCCGGCGCGGGTATGAGCGGGCTTGCCGAGCCGTTTTTCGTTAACAAACAAGAGTGTGAGTCATGAAAAAAGTCATTACCGTGTGCCCCTATTGCGGCACCGGTTGCAAAATCAACCTGCTGGTTGAAAACGACAAGGTGGTGGGTGCCGAAGGCGCCAACGGCCGGACCAACGAGGGGCAGCTCTGCCTCAAGGGCTATTACGGTTGGGATTTTTTGAACGACACCAACCTGCTGACCCCCCGTCTCAAGAGCCCGATGATCCGCCGCGAGCGCGGTGGCAAGTTCGAGGCTGTCTCCTGGGATGAAGCGATCGATTTTGCCAGCAGCCGTCTCTCTGCCATCAAGGCGAAATATGGCCCGGACGCCATCATGACCACCGGCTCTGCCCGTGGCCCCGGCAATGAAGCCAACTATGTGATGCAGAAATTTGCCCGTGCGGTGATTGGGACGAACAACGTCGACCACTGCGCGAGGGTGTGACACGCACCCTCAGTCTCCGGTCTGGAGACAACTGTAGGCAACGGCGCCATGAGCAACGCCATTCCCGAAATTCAAGAGACCAAGTGCCTGCTGGTGTTTGGTTACAACGCTGCTGACTCTCACCCCATCGTCGCCCGCCATATCCTCAAGGCGAAGGCAAACGGGGCCAAGGTGATTGTGTGTGATCCCCGTATGGTGGAGACCGCCCGCATCGCCGATCAGTGGCTGCCGCTCAAAAACGGTTCCAACATGGCGCTGGTTAACGCTTTCGCCAACGTGTTGATCAGTGAAGGGCTCTACAACAAGGCATTTGTCGCCAACTACACCGAAGGGTTCGAGACCTTCAAGGCGACGGTGGCCAAGTACACCCCGGAATATGTGGAGGGGATCACCGGCCTGAAAGCTGCCGATATCCGCGCCGCCATTCGCACCTATGCCGAGTCGCCAGCTTCCATGATCCTGTGGGGCATGGGGGTGACCCAGTACGGTCAGGCAGTGGACGTGGTCAAGGGGCTGGCGGGTCTGGCGCTGCTGACCGGCAACTTTGGTCGCCGCGGCACCGGTTGCGGGCCGGTGCGCGGTCAGAACAACGTGCAGGGCACCTGTGACATGGGGATGCTGCCCCACCAGTTCCCGGGTTATCAGTCGGTGGCCGATCCCGCCATCAGCGCCAAGTTTGCCAAGGCGTGGGGCGTGGAGTCGCTCTCCCAGAAACCGGGATACCGCCTGACCGAGCTTGGCCACAAGGTGGAGGAGGGCAAGTGCAAGGCCTTCTACATCTTCGGTGAAGATCCGGCCCAGACCGAGGCTGACTTGGGTCAGTTCCGCCGCACTCTGGCGGGGATGGAACTGGTGATCGTGCAGGATATCTTCATGACCCAGACCGCCGAGATGGCCGACGTCATCCTGCCCGCCACCAGTTGGGGCGAGCATGAAGGGGTCTACAGCTCGGCGGATCGCGGCTTCCAGCGCTTCTACAAGGCGGTGACGCCCCCTGCGAACGTGAAACCGGACTGGGCCATCTTCTCGTTGATGGCGACCGCCATGGGTTATCCCATGGAGTACCACAACACCGAAGAGATCTGGGACGAGATGCGTGCGCTCTGCCCGCTCTACGCCGGGGTCAGCTACGACAAGATGGCCGATCTCAAGAGCGTGCAGTGGCCCTGTCCGACCGAGGATCACCCGGGCACCAGCACTCTGTTCGAGGGGAATGTGTTCACCACCCCGAGCGGCAAGGGTCAGCTGATCGCCTCCGAGTGGCGGCCGCCGCTGGAGCAGCCCTGTGCCGAGTACCCGCTGGTGCTCTCCACCGTGCGCGAGGTGGGTCACTACTCCTGCCGCTCCATGACCGGCAACTGCTCGGCGCTGCAGACCCTGGCCGATGAGCCGGGCTATGTGCAGATCCACCCGAGCGATGCCAAAAAGCTTGGGGTGAAGGATCAGGCGCTGGTCTGGATCTCGTCGCGCCGTGGCAAGGTGATCACCCGCGCCAACTACAACGACCGGGTCAACGCCGGGGTGGTCTACATGACCTACCAGTGGTGGATCGGGGCCTGCAACGAGCTCACCATCGAGCACGTCGATCCCGTCTCCCACACGCCGGAGTACAAGTACTGCGCGGTGAAGATCGAGCGCATCGACAATCAGCCTGAGGCGGAAGTGTATGTCCAGACTGAATACAGCGCGCTCAAGGCGAAATTGCGCAGCGCAGCCAAAGGCTGACCCGCCCTAAAAAAGGACGTTCTGCACAAATAAGGGAACCCGACTCGGATTTATCGAGTCGGGCACCCTTTTATTACCCAAAAACAGGGGATAAATGATGCAACATGAAATTGGTCGCTTATTTGGACTTTTCTATATTGGCACCTATCTGGCGGCGATATTGCTGGGAATAGGTTGCTATATTTGGCGCGACGAGATGATATTTCTGCTGGGCTTCGGTTTTTTCGGCTGTTTTATGGCAGCACGGCTCGCCATGGGCAGCGTATTTTCCGCCTTGAGTATTTCCAGTGCCTGGCTGATCGGGTTTATCTCCACCACCTTGATCAACGGCCTGCTGCTGGGGGTGATCACCCTGCTGGTCTACCTCACTCACCAGTGCGTCTCGGTTGAGCTTGCCGACAACGCCAGCTGGCTGCTGATGGCCTTCCAGAGCCTGTCGGCCCTCTTTATCTTCGGTGGGCTGAAGTGCTGCCACAGCCGGATCATCACCTCATAAATTGCCGATGGATGGGCAGCAAACGCCATCTTGAATCTCGCAGCCAGCGAAGAGGAGAGGCAGATCTGACAGTTGACGGCGGCCCACTTTTTGGACGCCTTAATTGAGATCAAGAACTGATGAAATAACCGGTTAAATATGGCCATCAGATATATTAAATCGGATTGTAATGAAATTTGAGCTCATCTATGATGAGTCGCCATTCCAATATATCCCCCGATAACGATGTTACTTTTTGTTGTCGTTCGTTAATAACAACTCTGGAATTGCAACATGCGACAATTTTCGTCACCGCTTTTCTTATTGGCAGCCGCTTTTACGGGCTGCGGCTATTTATTTTGGTGACGGGTGCTTGTCGTGATGCGATGGCATGGACAGCCTGACTGGTGACTAAATCGATATAACGTGAGGCCGCAATGCTAAATGTGAGTGCCATCCCCTTGGACGAGATCTCTCCCATCTGGGACGACGGTTTCCTCCTGCTCTCCAAATCCCTCCTGTCGGCCGTGACGCTCGATGATTTTATCCACAAACTCAACAAGATAGATGCCAGCTTCGGCGGCGTAACCCGGGTCAACCTGATCCTCAACATGGGTGCGGACGAGGAGGCCATCTTCTACTTCATGGGACATTCCGGCCCAAAGCATCTGGTCTGCCCCAAGGCAGAGCTTCACCTCTCCCCCCGTCCTACCAAAGAGACCCCGGAACAGGCCATCATTCTCGCTGCCGCCCGCTTTGAGAATCGCTGCCCGGCACTGGATCGCGAAGGGGTCTACGGGGGGCTGCGCTCCTACTGCCAGCTCCCCATCACCACCGCCCGCAGCCATCTGGGCGGGGTCGAGTTTATCAACACCCAGCTCGACAGCTTCACCATGGAGACCCTGGCCAAGCTGACCCAGCTGGCGGCCATTATCGCCATTGCGCTGGAGAACGTGCTCGACAAGGAGCGCACTCTGGAGCAGGCCAACTCCCTGCGCCTTGAGCGCGACAGCTGCAAAATTCTGGTGGATGTGACCAATGCGGTGATCAAACTGGTGCGCATCGCCGAGCTGCCCAAGAGCCTGTTTGCCATCCTGCATCACCACTTCGGTATCAGCAGCTTGTGTCTGGCCGAGTACAACGCCACTTCCGACAGCTTCAAGAGCTATCTGGTCAATCAGCACCAGAGCGATCAACCGGGCATCATCGACCACTCCTGTTTCGAAAAGAAGTGCCTGCAGGGGGCCCTTGGCCATAGCGAGCCGTTTTTCGTCTATCGCGAACACGGCCACGGCTGCAGCAATCGCTGCCGGTTTACCTCCCAGATCCTGCCCCCCGAGGCCGACAGCTCCTGCATTTTGCCGCTGCGCTATCGGGGCAACCTGCTGGGGGTGTTGATCCTCTCGCACCCCAACGCCGACTTCTTTGCCGATATCGATATCTCATTGCTGGAGCAGGTGGCGGCGCGCACGGCCATTGCCATGAACAACGTGCAGGCGCAGCAGGAGATCTCCAACACCAACGGCGCCAAAGAGAAGACCAT
>NZ_QAJD01000089.1:0-4136 GCF_003061465.1 Aeromonas sp. HMWF017 | reverse complement strand
GTATTGCAGGAGCACGAGCTGGAGCGGGTGGGCAACAGCAACCCCATCGCGGTGGATGTGCGGCTGGTGGCCGCCACCAACTGCGATCTGCTCTCCATGGTCAAGAACAAGCGTTTCAGAAGCGATCTCTACTACCGTCTCAATGTCTTTCCCATCGAGCTGCCGCCGCTGCGCGAGCGCCGCGAGGATATTCCGCTCTTGGTCAACTTCTTTATCAAGAAGATCGCCAAGCGGATGCGCCGCACCATCACCTCGATCCCCGCCGATGCCATGAAGATGCTGGTGTCGCTCCCCTGGTACGGCAATATCCGCGAGCTGGAGAACGTCATCGAGCGCGCCGTGGTGATGACCCGCGGCCATGTGCTCAACCTCTCGCCCGATGAGCTGATGCCGCTCAAGGGTTATCACAAGATTGAGACCCTGGTCTATGACGAGCCCGCCACGCCGCTCTTTGCCGAGGAGGGGCCGACCGATGAGCGCGAGGCGATCATCGCCGCCCTGCGCGACTGCAACGGTATCGTCGCTGGCGAGCGGGGGGCGGCCAACCGTCTCGGCATGAAGCGCACCACCTTGCTTTCGAAAATGAAGCGGCTCGGCATTTCTGCCAGAGATCCCGAGATCATCGATGGGGTCGCACCATGAGAGAGCTACTTGAGCTGGAGGCGCAGAACGAGCTGGCACGCTGCGCCATCCACCGCGAGGTGGTGCACTACCGCGCCGATACACTGACCTGCGACAGCGAGATGGCGCTCCCATCCGAAACGCCGGTGGCGCTGGTCTATAACGGCATCGCCCACAGCGTGATGATGTGCTCGGCCTCCGATCTGGAGGATTTCGCTATCGGTTTTTCGCTCTCCGAGGGGATCATCGACAGCCTGCTCGATATCCATGACATCGAGCAGATCGACGGCTGTCAGGGGATTGAGCTGCATATCACCCTGGCCAATCGCTGCGTCCATCGCCTTAAAGAGAAGCGGCGCACGCTCGCGGGGCGTACCGGTTGCGGCATCTGCGGCAGCGAGAGTCTGGAGCAGGTGATCCGCACCCAACCAAGCTTGCCCGACAGCCAGCGTCTGGCGGTAGGGCATATCGACAAGGTACTGAGCGCGCTGCGCCCGCTCCAGCTGCTGGGCCAGCGCACCGGCGCCACCCATGCGGCGGTGCATCTGGACGGGGAAGGCAACATTCTCGCCATCCGTGAGGATGTGGGGCGCCATATCGCTCTGGACAAGCTGGTGGGCCATCTGTGCCGCACGGGTCGCCGTGACGGTGCCATTCTGGTGACCAGCCGCGCCAGCTTCGAGATGGTGCAAAAGTGCGCCAGCGCCGGGGTGGAGATCTTGCTCGCCATCTCCGCCGCCACCGAGCTTGCGGTCGAGCGGGCCGAGCAGACCGGCCTCACCCTGGTGGGCTTTTGCCGCCCCGGGCGGGCCGAGATCTACAGCGGCTGCCAGCGCATTCTGCTCAAGTAATGGCAAGGCCGTGAACCCGCTAAACGGGTCACGAAAATAGGCAATGAAAAAGGGCGGGGAGTGTGACTCCCCGCCCTTGTTGTATCTGCTTCTAGCTTGCGGATTAGCGCGCCAGCAGGATACGCAGCATGCGGCGCAGCGGCTCGGCGGCGCCCCACAGCAGTTGGTCACCCACGGTAAAGGCGGCCAGATACTCAGGGCCCATATTGAGTTTGCGCAGACGACCCACCGGAATGCTGAGGGTGCCGGTGACGGCAGCCGGAGTCAGCTCGCGGGCTGTGATGTCGCGATCGTTGGGGATCACTTTCACCCAGTCGTTATGGGCGGCCAGCAGGGTTTCGATCTCCGCCAGCGGCACATCTTTTTTCAGCTTGATGGTGAAGGCCTGGCTGTGGCAGCGCAGGGCGCCGATCCGCACGCACAAACCATCCACCGGAATGACGGCGTTCTCGATACCCAAAATCTTGTTGGTTTCGGCCTGTCCTTTCCACTCTTCGCGGCTCTGGCCGTTGTCGAGCTTGGTGTCAATCCAGGGGATAAGGCCACCGGCCAGCGGCACGCCGAAGTTGTCCACCGGCAGGGTGCCGGAGCGGGTCTTCTCGGTGATCTTGCGCTCGATGTCGAGGATGGCGGAGGCGGGATCCGCCAGCTCGACCGCCACTTCGTCGCGCAGCATCCCCATCTGGGTGACCAGTTCGCGCATATGACGAGCACCGCCACCGGAGGCAGCCTGATAGGTGGCCACGCTGACCCACTCCACCAGATCGGCCTTGAACAGGCCGCCGAGGGCCAGCAGCATCAGGCTGACGGTGCAGTTGCCGCCAACGAAGGTCTTGATGCCATCGTTCAGGGCCTGCTCGATGACGTCGCCGTTGACTGGATCCAGAATGATGACGGCGTCTTTCTCCATCCGCAGGGAGGAGGCGGCGTCAATCCAGTAACCCTGCCAGCCCGCGGCTTTCAGGCGCGGATAGACATCCTTGGTGTAGTCGCCGCCTTGGGCGGTGATGATGATATCCTGCTTGGCCAGCGCTTCGATATCGAAGGCGTCTTGCAGAGTACCGGCATCGACGCCGAAGTTGGGGGCGGCCTCACCGGCCTGGGAGGTGGTGAAGAATGTGGGTTGAATATGGGCGAAATCCTGCTCTTCCTGCATCCGGCTCATCAGAACCGATCCCACCATGCCACGCCAACCGACCAAACCTACTTTTTTCATAATGTCCTACCCTGGATTGCTGCTAAAGAAACTCGTGGTGACACCCGTAACCCCTTGTTTGGCGACGCCTGTTTACAAGCGGTTTACAGGCGCATTTAAAAAATATGCGCTGCGAAAAATGCGTCTATCCACATTACGGATTGTGGCGGCTTGCGCAAGTCGAATTGCGCAATATTCTGTGCCGTTTGCTGCATTAACCGGCAGCCAGAGCACCGCTCAGGTAGACGGGGAGGGAGAAGGTCAACATCAGATGAAAAGGCCACCGTTTATGGCGGTGGCCTGTCAATAAAGCGGTTGAGAACGTCCTCTGCTGTTGTCTGGGGGCGCAGTTGGCGAGTGAAACAGCCCGACAGCGTAGGCGCTTAGCCGTAACGGGCCAGGGTCAACCCCTCGTCACTGATGGCGGGCTCGCTGCCGTTGATGAGATCGCACAACAGCTGACCCGAACCGGCCGCCATGGTCCAGCCCAGGGTGCCGTGGCCGGTATTGAGCCAGAGACCGGGAATGGGGCTCGGCCCCACCAGCGGGGTGCCGTCCGGCGTCATGGGGCGCAGCCCGGTCCAGAACTCTGCCTGACTGATATCGCCCCCCTCGGGGAAGAGATCCCCCACCACCATCGCCAAGGTGTCGTGGCGCCTCGGGTTGAGTGCAAGGTTGTAGCCCGACAGCTCCGCCATGCCGCCGACCCGGATCCGCTCGTCAAAGCGGGTAATGGCCACCTTGTAGGTTTCATCGAGCACGGTACTGCGCGGCGCGGCCTCGGCGTTGATCATCGGCAGGGTGAGGGAGTAGCCCTTGACCGGATAGACAGGCAGCTCCAGCCCGAGCGGGCGCAGCAACGGCCGCAGAAAACCGGTGGCATAACTGCCGAGCGCACAGACGATGGCATCGGCGCGATAGCGCTGCTCGCCCGCCCGTACCGCCACGGCGCGGCCGCGGGCTTGCTCAATCTCGTCGATGTCGCAGTTGAAGACGAACTTGACCCCGAGCTTCTCGGCTTCAAGGGCAAGGGCCTTGGTGAAGCGGAAGCAGTCGCCGGTCTCGTCGCCGGGCAGACGCAAGCCGCCGACGATTTTGCCGCGCACCCGCGCCAGCGCAGGCTCTGCCGCTTCGCAGCCGCTGGCATTGAGCGACTGGTAAGGGACGCCATACTCCTCCAGCACCTCGATATCGCGTTGACTGGCATCGAGCTGGGATTGGCTGCGAAACAGCTGCAGGGTGCCAAGTTGGCGCCCTTCGTAATCGATGTTGAGCTCGTCGCGAAGTGCCTTCATGCAGTCGCGGCTGTATTCGGCCAGACGCACCATGCGCCCCTTGTTGGTGGCATAAGCGGTCGGGGTGCAGTTGGCGAGCATTCTGAGCATCCAGCGTAGCTGGAAGGGGTCGGCGGTGGGGCGCACGGTGAAGGGGGCATGCTTTTGCAACATCCACTTGGCGGCCTTGAGGGG
>NZ_QAJD01000001.1:7796-28384 GCF_003061465.1 Aeromonas sp. HMWF017 | reverse complement strand
TGGTTATGGCGGCCATGGTTCCGCCGGGATTGCTTCCGCGCCTTCCTCAGCCGGAGGGTCTGTGGGCCAAGGACAAGGTGGAACAGCCCTCGCCTCATTGGGTAGAGGGGGAAATGGTGGCGCCACGGTAACAGGTAATCAGGGCGTGGCTGGCCAAGATGGATTAAACGGTATCGTTATTGTGGAGTGGTAATTATGTGGGCACGAATCGAAAAGAATGTCGTCATGGAAACCACCGAGGTTGACCCCTCTGGCCGCTATTATGAAGCGCTTGACTGGATGGCATGCAGCGATGATGTGATGCCTGGATGGGTCGTCTCAGGTAACGACATCACACCGCCATCAGCCACGGGAGTCTCTCCTGAAGATAGCGAGCAAGCGCGCCTGTCAGACTGCCTCACGTTGGCAAATCAGACCATTGCCACCCTTCAGCCCGCGGTCGATGGCGGTTATGCCAAGCCAGAGCACACCCAGTTGCTGGCCGACTGGCAGCGTTACCGCTACGAGCTGACCCTGGTGCCGGAACAAGCTGGATGGCCTGATGCGCCGCAATGGCCTGACGAACCGGAAAAGGTCATCTAACTACCCACCAACGCAACCACCCCGCCCTGTGCGGGGTGTTTCGTTACTGCCGTCCGTTACCCCGTTGTCACCGCCCATCCAGTGTATCCACGCCAGATACACTGGCCGCCGCTCGCCTGCGATCCCCCGCCCCTGCATCCTGACCCTGCTCATATCACATGCATTACCTACGCAAAGAATGCTCCGTCCGGACAACAGGAGAACCTATGGCACTGGACCAATTCCACCACGGCGTGCGCGTCGTCGAAGCGACCGAGGGTACCCGTACCATCCGCACCGTCGCCACGGCGGTGATCGGCATGGTCTGCACCAGCGAAGACGCCGACGCCACCTACTTCCCCCTCGACAAGCCTGTGCTGATCGCCAACCTGCCAGCGGCCATCGCCAAGGCGGGCAGCGAGGGGAACTTGAAGCGCTCGCTGCAAACCATCTATGACACCGTCAACACCATCGTTATCGCCGTGCGTGTGGCCAAAGGCGCAGATGCGGCAGCCCTCACCAGCAACATCATCGGTACCATCAAGCCTGATGGCAGCTATACCGGCCTCAAGGCATTGGAGCGGGCCACCCCGGCCACCGGCGTCAAGCCGCGCATCCTCTGTGTGCCGGACAACTGCACCCTGCCGGTGTCCACCGCTCTCGCGGGCATGGCCAAGAAGCTGCGCGCCTTTGCCTACGTGCCGACCATCGCCGAGACAGTCGAGGCTGCGCTGGCCTACCGTGAAAACTTCTCAAGCCGTGAGCTGATGCTGGTGCATGCCGACTGGACAGCGTGGGACGTTGCCGCCAATGCCAGCATCAAGCTCGATGCCTGCCTCAAGGCTGCCGCCATGCGGGCGTTGATCGACAAAGAGATTGGCTGGCACAAGACCCTGTCGAACGTCGGCGTGACCGGGGTCGATGGCATCACCAAAAACCTGTTCTGGGATCTGCAAGACCCCGACACCGAGGTCGGCCTGCTCAACGCCAACGAGGTCACCGCCCTGATCCGCTCTGACGGCTTTCGCTACTGGGGCAACCGCACCTGCTCAGATGATCCCCTATTCGCCTTCGAGAACTACACCCGCACCGCCCAGATCCTGGCTGACACCATGGCCGAGGCCCACATGTGGGCCAACGACAAGCCGCTGCACCCTTCCCTGGTCAAAGACATCGTCGAAGGGATCAAGGCCAAGGGACGCGAGCTGGTGAACGGCGGATATTTGCTCGGGTTTGACTGCTGGTACAACGAGGAGCTCAACGACAAGGACACCCTCAAGGCGGGCAAACTGCGCATTGATTACAACTACACCCCGGTGCCGCCACTCGAAGACCTCGGTTTCATCCAGCGCATCACCGATTCCTACCTCATCGACTTCGGCGCCCGCGTCGCGGCCGCAGCATAAGGAGCCACCATGGCACTGCCAAGAAAAGTCAAACAGCTCAACATGTTCACCGACGGCACTAACTGGGTGGGTGAAGCGGAAGACTTCACCTTTGCAAAACTCTCCCGCAAGTTCGAAGCCTATCGCGGCGGCGGCATGGGCGGCGCCGTCAACATCGACATGGGGCTGGATGACAGCGCTCTCGATACCTCTTTCACCATGGGCGGCTACAGCGCCGAGATCCTGGGCAAGATGGGCAATGGCAAGATCGACGGCATCGCCCTTCGCTTTGCCGGTTCCATCCAACGTGATGATGTCGTCGGTGTGCAGGCCGTAGAAGTATTCACCCGAGGCCGCTTCAAAGAGATCGACTGGGGCACCGCCAAGGTCGGCGATAACAGCCAGGCCAAGGTCACCATGGTTAACACCTACTACAAAGTGACCATTGACGGGGCCGTCATCCACGAAATCGACTTGCTCAACATGATCGAGATCGGCCCCGATGGCGTCGACCGCATGGCCGAGCACCGCAAAGCCATCGGCCTCTAACCCATTCACCCATCCAACGGGTGGCACACTGCCGCCCTCACCACATCAACAACAGGAACCTACACCATGGAACAGAAAGAAATCACCCTCGACACCCCGATCCAGCGCGGCGAGAGCACCCTCAATAGTCTGACCATCCGCAGCCCCAAAAAGGCGGGCCACCTGCGCGGGCTCAACACCATGGACATCGTCCAGATGAACGTCGATACCCTCATCAAACTGCTGCCCCGCATCACTGACCTGACCGAAAAAGAAGTGAACGACATGGATCCGGCTGACCTGCTCAAAGCCGGAGTCGTGGTGGTCGGTTTTTTGATGGGCTCGCAGCAGGAGGCTTACCTCACTGCATAGATGACCTGATGGCCGAGATTGCCATCATCGCCCACTGGCCGCCGTCCGAGATGGCGGCCATGGAGATCAGCGAGCTGATGGGCTGGCACCAACGCCTCGTTGAGACTCACAACCGCATCAACGGGGCAGAACAACAATGAACCCTCTCAAACTTCAAATCCTGCTTAATGGGATCGACAAGCTCACCGCCCCCCTCAAGGCAGCCAGCGGCCAGAGCCGCATCACCGCCAAAGATTTGGTCGACACCAAAAAGCGCATCAAGGAGCTGGAAGCCCAGAGCGGCCAGATTGATGGCTATCGCACCCTCGGCCAGCAGATTGGCGCAACCCGCGCCCAACTGACCCAGGCACAACGCGACGCCCAGCAGATGGCGCAGCAGTTCGCCAAGGTCGAACAACCAACCAAGGCCATGACCCGCGCCATGGAGCAAGCCAAGCAGAAGGTGCGCGACCTCTCCCAGCAAGAGCGGGAAATGGTCGCCCGTCATGGCAGCCTGAAACGGGCCATGGGCGAGGCAGGCATCAACACCAAACAGCTGGGCCAGCACCAGCGCCAGCTCAAGAGCGATATGGCCGCAGCCAACAGCCAGCTCGACCAGCAGCGGGCCAAGCTGGGGCAACTGGCTGACCAGCAAAAACACCTCAACCAGATCAAAGCCAACTACGACAAAACCATGTCGATGCGCGGCACTCTGGCGGGTTATGGCGCTGCGGGCATAGCCACCGGGGCCGCTGCCATCTACAAGGGCACCAATATCGCGGGCAAGGCGATGGGCTTTGATGTCGATATGTCCAAGGTGCAGGCGATCACCCGGCTGAACAAAGAGAGCAGCGAACTGGCCGCCCTGCGGGCCCAGGCACGGGAGCTCGGCGCCAATACCGCCTTCACGGCGGGCGAAGCGGCGCAGGGGCAGGGCTTTCTGGCCATGGCCGGTTTCACCCCCAAGGCAATCCGTGACGCCATGCCCGGGGTGCTCGATATCGCCAAGGCGGGCGGCGTCGAGATTGCTGCTGCCGCCGATATCGGCTCCAACATCCTGACCGGCTTCAAGCTACCGGCTAACCAGATGAACCGCTTGGGGGATGTGATGGTCGGCACCTTCACCCGTGCCAACGTCGATTTGCAGATGCTGGGTGAAACCATGAAATACGTGGGGCCGGTGGCGGCAGGGCTCGGGGTCGACCTTGAAACCGCCTCCGCCATGGCGGGCAAGCTGGGGGATGCTGGTATTCAGGGTAGCATGGGCGGGACTGCCATCCGCGCCATTCTCGGCCGCTTGGCCTCCCCGCCCAAGGCGGCGAATGATGCGCTGGCTGCCCTCAACGTCAAGACCGCCGATGCGGCGGGCAACCTGCGCTCACTGCCCGATATCCTGGAGGAGCTCTATAAGAAAACCAGCAAGATGGGGGACGCCACCCGCTCGGGCTACTTCAAGGCCATCGCGGGCGAAGAGGCGTTTGCCGCCCTGACCGTGCTGACCGAGCAGGCAGGTTCCGGCAAGCTGCAGGAGCTGATCGCCACGTTGAAGCAAACCCAGGGGGAAGCGGGCAAGGTCGCCAAGGTGATGGCCGATAACGCCATCGGCGATCTGGATAACCTCACCTCCGCTTGGGATGACGTGGGGATCCAGATGATGGAGACCGAGAACGGCCCACTTCGCGGCATTATCCAGCGCGTCACCGAAATCATCCAGGTCACTGGCGACTGGATGCGGGCCAACCCAGAGCTGACCTCTACCCTGACCCGCATTGCGGCGGTCACCGCCGTAGCGGCTGCCGCTGGCGGGTCGCTGCTGCTGATTGTGGCGGGTCTGCTGGGGCCACTGGCCGCCATCAAAATGGGGCTTTCAACCCTGCTGGTCTATGGCGGCCCGCTGCTGACCTTCATCAAGGCGCTGACCATGGGCATGGTCAGGCTCGGCATTGCCATGCTCACCACCCCGATCGGCTGGTTCATCATGGGGATTGCGGCGATCGCTGCCGGTGCCTACCTGCTCTACAAAAATTGGGATGGGGTCACCAAGTGGTTCAGCGACCTATGGGCCCAGTGCAAGGCCCCTGCTCTCGCCTTCTGGGAACTCCTGAAAGAGCTCTTCTCATGGACCCCCATCGGCATGCTGATCATGCACTGGAACGAGATCTGGGCCTTCTTCGATACCCTGCCAGCAGGGGCCGCCAACAAGGGTAAGGCCATCATCGACGGCCTGATTGGCGGCATCAGTGCCAAGTGGGAGAGCTTGAAGAATAAGATAAAAGCCCTCACCGACCTGCTGCCGGACTGGATGAAGGGGGGCGGCTCGGTCACCGCCAACGTCAATCCGTCCGGCTACCTCACTGGCAACTACAACACCCCGGCCATGGCGGGCGGTTCGGGATACGGCCCGCGCATCGTCACCCCGGTGCGACCTGTGGCCAGAGGCAACAGCACCACCCAGATCCACGCCCCGATCAGTATCACCCAGCAGCCGGGACAATCAGCCACCGATGTGGCGCAAGAAGTTCGCCGCGAACTGGACCGACGCGAACGCCAGGCGGCCGCCAGTGGCCGTGCCTCCCTGACCGACCGCAACTAAGGAGCAACCACCATGATGATGACCCTGGGCTGGTTCGTGTTTATGCGCTCGACCGTGGCCCCGCAATCTCAACAAGATGAAAAATCATGGCGCCACCCGGGCAATAACCGGGTCGGCGCCCGTCCCTCATACCAGTACCTCGGGCCAGATGACGAGCTCAGTCACTTAAGCGGGGTGCTCTATCCAGAGCTCACCGGCGGGCCCGTCTCCCTCGATATGCTCAATAGCATGGGCGACAGCGGCCAAGCCTTCCCCTTGATCCAGGGGGATGGCGTGATGCGCGGCTCGTTCGTGATAGAGGGGATCAGCACCACCCGCAGCGAGTTCTTTCAAGATGGCAGCGCCCGAAAAATCGAGTTCAGCATCAAGCTCAAGCGGGTCGATGATAACGACAGCTCCCTCGGCAATACCCTGCTCGGCCGCACCGCAGGCAACCTGCTCGGTCGATTGGGCGTTGGCAAGCTGCTGAACACCGTGGGCGGCAAACTCGGGGGGCTGCTCTGATGGGGGCATTCGACCAGTTCGGTACCCGCTTGGCTGAAAACCTTGGTATCACCAACCAACTGGATGCCCTGCGCCAGCAACATCCGGCGCCCGCCTATCAGGTGCGGGTCGATGGCAGCGATATCTCGGGCACCCTACGCCCGCGCCTGATGCACATGACCATCACCGATAACCGGGGCTTTTCGGCCGACACCATCGAGATCGCCCTCGATGACAGCGACGGCAAGCTGGCCATGCCGCGCCGTGGGGCCACCCTGCAAGCCAGCATCGGCTGGCAAGGTGGCTCCCTGGTAGATAAAGGCACCTTCAAAATTGACGAGGTCGAACACGGCGGCGCCCCGGATGTGCTCACCATCAGGGGCAAGTCGGCCGATCTGCGCGGCGGTATGAACAAACTGCGCGAGCGCAGCTGGCACTTCGAGACCATCGGCGCCATCGTGGAACAGCTGGCCGCCCGCTATGGCCTGACACCGAACGTCGGCGAAGTCTTCAAGGGGATGCTGATCGACCACATCGACCAGACCAACGAGAGCGATCTGGCCTTTCTAACCCGCTTGGCGACCGAACAGGATGCCATCGCCACCGTCAAATCTGGCCGCCTGATGTTCATCAAGGCAGGCAACGGCACCACTGCCAGCGGCAAGCCACTCCCTGCCATCACCATCACCCGTCAGGACGGCGATCAGCACCGCTTCTCGGTCGCCGACCGCGACGCCTACACCGGCGTCACCGCCTACTGGCAAGACAACAAGACCGCAGAGAAGAAGAAAATCGAGGTGAAGCGCAAGCGAAAGACCAAACCGAAGGAGGAACGACCATTACCGCCTGGGGTGGTGGTCAACAAGAAGGAAAACGAGCTGTTGGTTGGTGACAGTGAGAACGTCAAGGAACTGCGCCACGTTTACGCCAGCCAGAGCAATGCCATGCGAGCCGCCCGGGCTGAGTGGGAAAAGCTGCAACGCGGCGTGGCCGAGTTTCAAATCACCCTGGCCAAAGGCCGGCCCGAGCTTTACCCGGAACAACCCACCAGGGTCCGAGGCTTCAAACCACAAATCGACGAGGCTGACTGGCTACTCACCCAGGTGGTGCACGACCTCACCGATCAGGGCTACACCAACCGCCTGCAACTCGAAGTGAAACTGGCAGAACTGCCGGAGTGATTTCTGGATGCGAGAAGGGCCCCACAATGTGGGGCCCTTCTCATTCTGCCTGACAGCACACCGAGACATGGCCAGGGAAAGGCGCCGCATGAAGTGCGCCGTCAGGCAGAGCGGCATCATACAAGAAGACCGTGTCACTACCCATTACAAGAAGAGGTGAGCCACTCAAAAAAACGCTGTCGCCACTTTGTCGCCATTTAGGCAAAAGAAAAAGGCCACTATTTCTAGTGGCCTTTCGTAACTCTTTGATTTTAATGGTGCCCGAGGCCGGAATCGAACCGGCACGACGCGAACGTCGAGGGATTTTAAATCCCTTGTGTCTACCGATTTCACCACTCGGGCACCGCAATCGGTATCAAGCTCGCCTGGCGGGCTTGTCAATATGGAGGCACGTTCCGGAGTCGAACCGGACTAAACGGATTTGCAATCCGCTGCATAACCGCTTTGCTAACGCGCCATGCAAAAGAGAGTTGGCTCTCGATTGTCTGAATTTGGAGCGGGAAACGAGACTCGAACTCGCGACCCCGACCTTGGCAAGGTCGTGCTCTACCAACTGAGCTATTCCCGCATTGGTCTGGCTGACTGCCTGACTACGAGGACGCATTCTAGCGATGTTCCTCGCCCAGTCAACCAGAAATATTTAATTACCTGATCGTTCGGGCATTTTTTGCCCTTTTTGAACAGTTTTAGCGCCTTTGCTCATTTCCTGTCTCAAATCAGCGGAAACCTCACCTTGCGGCGCAGGTGACTCACAGGTTGGCGTGGTGGGTCAAATCTCCCCAGGCGGCCTTCATGTACTGGAACATCGACCAGAAGGTGAGCACGGTGGCGACATAGAGCATCACATAGGCGAGCCACACCATCCAGACGTTGTATTGCCAAATCAGACCGGTCAGCGACACCATCTGGATCATGGTCTTCCACTTGCCAATCCAGCTGACCGCAACCGAGGAGCGTTTGCCGAGCTCGGCCATCCATTCGCGCAGGGCGGAGATGATGATCTCGCGGCCAATCATGGTCATGGCGGGGATGGTCACCCAAATGGTGTTGTAGTGTTCGACGATAACCACCAGTGCGGCGGCAACCATGATCTTGTCGGCAACCGGGTCAAGGAAGGCGCCAAAGGCGGTGGACTGATTGAGCTTGCGAGCCAGATAGCCATCAAACCAGTCGGTGGCAGCGGCCAGAATAAAGATGATGGCGGCAGCCAGATAGGACCATTGATAAGGCAGATAGAACAGGATGACGAAGACGGGAATGAGCAAAATCCGGAAAAACGTCAACAGGTTAGGTATGTTTGTCATTATTTTCAGCCACTTCTTGTACGTCGCTACATAGTGCGCCAAAGCCGATTTGCGATGCAACCGCACTGGCGCCCGTCTTGGTCTTTTTAATCCATCAATCTTCTCAAAATGCGAGGGCCATTATGGCATTTACGGCCCCCCCGCGTCACGGCTCTTGTGCATCAAGGAGTTAGCGATTTTGCCATGCTGCTAACCCTGCTCAGGCGCTGTGCAAGCCATCGTGGATGGTCTGGGCCAGCTCCTGACTGATGCCGGGCACCTTGGCCAGTTCATCCACACTCGCCTTTTTCACCTCCTGCAAACCGCCCAGATATTTGAGCAGTGCCTGACGCCGCTTCGGCCCCACTCCCGGAATATCCTCCAGCGTGCTGCTGGTGCGGGCTTTAGCCCGTCTGGCCCGGTGGCCGGTAATAGCAAAACGGTGGGATTCATCGCGAATATGCTGAATAAGGTGCAAAGCGGGCATATCTGCCGGCAAATGCAACTCTTCGTGGCTCTCCCCCATGATGAGCGTTTCCAACCCCGCCTTGCGGGTGACCCCCTTGGCAATGCCCACCAGCAGCGGGTATTTGCCGCCGAGGAACTCCAGCTGGCGCGCCAGGATCTCCTCGGCGCGGCGCAGCTGGCCAAGGCCGCCGTCGATAAAGAGCACGTCCGGCACCTTGTCCGGCTCCTGCTGTTTGCCAAAGCGACGCTCCAGCGCCTGCTCCATGGCCGCGTAGTCATCGCCGCCGGTGATGCCATCGATATTGAAGCGGCGATATTCGGAGGAAAGCGGCCCCTCCCGGTTGAACACCACGCAGGAGGCCACCGTGCGCTCCCCCATGGTGTGGGAGATATCGAAACACTCCATGCGGGCGATGGGGCGCTCCAGCTCCAGCAGCTCTTCCAGCTGGTCATAGCGGGCTGTGATGGTGCTCTTGTGAGCAAGCCGCGAGCGCAGCGCCGTCTCGGCATTGATGGAGGCGAGCTTGATAAAACGGGCCCGCTCGGCGCGAGTTCGGCTCACCACCCGCACCTTGTAACCGGCGGTCTGGCTCAGGGTGTCGGCGATAACGTTCTCGTCCTCAAGCGCCACATCGAGCAGCACCTCGCTCGGGATCTGCCGTCCCCCCTGCCCCGACAGATAGAACTGCAGCAGGAAGGATTGCACCACCTCGTCGAGCTGGGTATCGGCCGGCACTTTCGGGAAGTAGCTGCGCGAACCCAGCACCTTGCCCTGACGGATAAAGAGCACGTGGATACAGGCCGCCCCCTGTTCGAAGGCGATCCCCACCACGTCGAGCTCGTCAAGTACGTTGCCACTCACCGACTGCTGCTCGGTGACCCGGCGCAGCGCCAGGATCTGATCCCGGTAGCGGGCAGCCTCTTCAAAGCGCAGATCGCCGCTGGCGGACTCCATCTTGCCCACCAGCTCGCCAATCACCTGCTGGTTCTTGCCCGCCAGAAACAGCTTGGCCAGCTCAACCTGCTGGGCATATTCGGCCTCGCTCACCAGTCCGGGCACGCAAGGGCCAGCGCAGCGCTTGAGCTGATAGAGCAGGCAGGGACGGGTGCGGTTGGCGTAGACCGCATCTTCGCACTGGCGCACCGGAAAGATCTTCTGCATCAGGTGCAGACTCTCGCGCACGGCACCACCGGAAGGATACGGGCCGAAGTACTCCCCCTTGATCTTGCGGGCACCGCGATGGACGCCGATGCGCGGATGCTGGTGTGCGGTGATGATGATCCAGGGGTAGGATTTGTCGTCCCGCAGCAGCACGTTGTAGCGAGGCTGGTACTGCTTGATCAGGTTGTGCTCGAGGATCAGCGCCTCGGTCTCGGTGTGGGTGACGGTGACCTGGATATCTGCGATCTGGCGCACCAGAGTGCGGGTCTTGATGCTGTCTACATTGGTCCGAAAGTAGGAGGCGAGCCGTTTTTTCAGATCCTTGGCCTTGCCCACGTAGATGACGGTGCCGCCGCTGTCATACATGCGGTAGACGCCGCTCTGGTGCGTCACGGCGGCGAGAAAGGCTTTGCTGTCAAAAAGGGGCTCGGGAGAGAGGGTCATCGGCAACTCGACTCAACGGATGAAGGCAAAAAGACGGGGAGAGCATACTGCGCCCACGCATGAAAATGCAAAAGGGGGCTAAAAAGCAAAAGGCGGCAAATGCCGCCTTGGTGACCACACGACCCCAGTTACAGGGTGTCGGCATCCAGCATGCCGTAGCGAATGGCCAGATGGGTCAGCTCCACATCACCGTTGATGCCCAGCTTGCTGAACAGGCGATAGCGGTAGCTGTTGACCGTTTTCGGGCTCAGGTTGAGCTGCTCGGAGATATCGGTCACCTTCTGCCCCTTGGTGATCATCATCATGATCTGCAGCTCCCGCTCGGAGAGGGACTTGAAGGGGTTCTCGTCCGCCGAGGCAAACTGGCTCAGGGCCATCTGCTGGGCAATCTCCGGGGAGATGTAGCGTTGACCGGAGTGCACCAACCGGATCGCCTGAATCATCTCGTCCGGCCCGGCCCCCTTGGTCAGGTAACCGGCAGCGCCGGCCTGCATCACCTTGGTGGGGAAGGGATTTTCTGAGTGGATGGTCAGCACTATGATGCGCACATCGGGGCGGATCCGCAGAATTTTGCGGGTCGCTTCCAGACCACCAATACCCGGCATGTTCATGTCCATCAGGATCACGTCCGGATGGTGTTGGCGACAGAACGTAACTGCGGTCTCGCCGCTCTGTGCCTCGCCCACCACCTTGATCCCGCGCACATCTTCAAGAATGCGTCTTATCCCTGTACGCACCAGCTCATGATCATCGACCAGGAATACATTTATCACCCAAACACCCCGTTTTATCTCGTTTTAGCCGCCCGGTTAGGGTTAACAGGGCGTCTTGCATCATAACCAAACTCGTCGCTTTGGCAAACCATGCACGCCAAAAGTTTGAGAAAACCCATGTTTAGCGTTTAAAATCAAATAATTATATAAATTTTCAAAACAAAAAACGGTGCCTTGCGACACCGTTTTTCATGACGTTAGTGCTGTGGCCATCACTTGGCCAAAAAGGCGCGCACCTTCTCAAGATCGGCCTGGGTATCCACCCCGACCGGTGGCGCTTCAAGGGCCTGGGCGACGTGGATCTTCTCCCCGTACCAGAGCACCCGCAACTGCTCCAGCGCCTCGACCTGCTCCAGCACGCTCGGTGCCCAGTCTACGTAACGCTGGATAAAGCCGGCGCGATAGGCATAGATACCGATATGACGCTGGTAGTGGTCACCAATCTGCTCATGGCTCTTGGCAAAGCGATCTCGATCCCAGGGAATGCTTGCGCGACTGAAGTAGAGGGCGTAGCCATCCTTGTCAGTCACCACTTTCACTGCGTTCGGGTTGAACGCCTCTTCGGCATCCCTGATCGGCACCGACAAGGTCGCCATCGGCGCCGTGGCGGCGGCCAGATTATCCGCTACCTGACGAATGATGGCGGGCGGAATGAGCGGCTCATCCCCCTGCACATTGACGATGATGGTATCGGCGGCAAAGCCGTAGTGACGGCACACCTCGGCCAGACGCTCGGTGCCGGACTGATGATCCGGTGAGGTCATGCACACCTCGACGCCGGTGCTCAGCAGTGCCTGCTGTACCCGGGCATCGTCAGTGGCGACGATCACCCGATCGGCCCCCGATTGCAGGGCTTTCTCCACCACGTGCTGCACCATGGGCTTGCCATGGATATCCGCCAGCGGCTTGCCCGGCAGGCGTGTTGACGCATAGCGGGCCGGAATGACGACGACGAAACTCATGACGGCAACTCATCGCTATTGAGCGGACGGGCACGGTTCTCCAGCAGCACCGGGATCCCCTCCTCCAGCGGATAGGCCAGCTTGTCGAAGCGGCAGACCAGCTCATGAACTGCTTTGTTGTAGTGCAGCTTACCCTTGCAGACCGGGCAGGCGATGATGTCGAGCAACTTGATGTCCAAAGCCAAAACGATACTCCTTCAACGATGTCGCGCTGGCGGCTTCATCACGCCAGCGATGGATGTCGAGCAACCAGATATTCCATGCGGGGCATATTCCCCCCCTGCTCCCCCGCCGAGGCGAGAGAGATTAATCTTGCGCCCTGGTCGCGCCCTTTGCCTTCGCCCCCAGCTTGTGCAACAAGGTATCGAGCAAGGAGGCGGGCAACTCGGCGCTGACCGGCAGATACCACCAGTTATCGAGGGCAAACGAGCGGCACTTGACCGCATCCTTCTCGGTCATCAGCAGCGGCTTGCTGGCAAAGCGCCCCACCAGCTCATCCCGATCGAAGGGGTGATGATCGCCGTAGGCGGCCTGCTGATCCAGCTGATAGCCGAGCCCTTCCAGGGTGGCAAAGAAGCGGGGCGGATGACCAATCCCCGCCAGCGCATCGACCGGCCCCGACAAGGGGGCAGGCAACGGCGCATCGTCGCGCACCCGGCGCGGGGTGTCGGCGACCAGTTGCATGGGGTACTCCCCCTTGCCCGGCTCGCCGCCGTTGCAGATGATGGCGTCCACCCGTTTGAGACGAGTGATCGGCTCGCGCAGCGGCCCCATCGGCAGCAAGCAGGCGTTGCCGAAACGGCGCGCTCCGTCCACCACCACCAGCTCGATGTCGCGGGCCAGCGCATAGTGCTGCAGACCGTCGTCGGTGATGATGATATCCACCTCACCGCTCTTCTCCAGCAGTCGTACCGCGTCGGCCCGTTTCGGGGCAACCACCACCGGACAGCCGCAGCGCCGGGCAATCAGCACCGGCTCATCTCCGGCCTGCGCAGTGGTGCTAGTCTTATCCAGCCGATAGGGGTAATGGGGCGCCTTGCCACCATAACCACGGCTCACCACCCCGGGACGATAGCCACGGGCTTGCAACTGCTCCACCAGCCAGACCACCACCGGCGTCTTGCCGTTGCCCCCCACCGAAATATTGCCCACCACGATCACCGGCAAGGAGGAGCGATATCCCTTGCACCAGCCATGACGATAGGCGTAGCGGCGGCTGCCGCTGATAACGGCGAACAGCAGGGCAAAGGGGGCCAGCAACCAGCGCCAGCCACTTTTGCGATACCAGAGCCGTTCCAGCATCAGGCCTTGCTTCCCGCGTTGCCAAACTGAATGGCGCGCAGCTGGGCATAGGTGCCGCGCTGCTCCATCAATGCTTCGTGGTTCCCGCGCTCGACGATATGACCTTCGTCGATCACCAGGATCTCGTCCGCCTTCTCGATGGTAGAGAGACGGTGGGCGATCACCAGCGAGGTACGCGCCTTGCAAAGCTCGTCGATGGCCGCCTGAATGTGGCGCTCGGACTCGGTATCGAGGGCCGAGGTGGCCTCATCCAGCAGCAGAACCGGCGCATCGCGCAGCAGAGCGCGCGCAATGGCAACACGCTGGCGCTGACCACCGGAGAGGGATGCACCGTTTTCGCCAACCACAGTGTCATACCCGTTGCTCATCTTGCTGACAAACTCGTCGGCGTGAGCGATACGGGCGGCCTGCACGATCTGGTCGCGGCTGTATTTGTCTTCTGCGGCGTAAGCGATGTTGTTGGCCACCGAGTCATTGAACAGGTGAACATGCTGGGAGACCAGCGCGTACTGCTTGCGCAGCTCACTCAACTTGTATTCGCGGATGTTGATGCCGTCCAGCAGGATCTCGCCCTGATCGATGTCGTAGAAGCGGGTCAGCAGGCTGGCAATGGTACTCTTGCCTGAGCCGGAACGGCCCACCAGCGCCACCGATTTACCCGCCTCCACCTTGAAGCTGACGTTGTGCAGCGCCGGGGTGTCCTTGGTCGGGTAGGTAAAGGTGACGTTGCGAAACTCGATCTCGCCGCGGGCACGCTCCAGAGTGCGGGTGCCGGTATCCTGCTCCGGCTCGGTGTCGAGCAGGCCAAACAGGCTGTGGCAGGCGGTGATGGCCCGCTGGAACTGGTTGTTGACGTCGGTCAGGCTTTTCAGCGGCTTGAGCAACATCATCATGGAGGTGATCATGACGGTAAACGTACCGGCAGTCAGGGTTGATTTGACGCTGTCAATGGTCGCGACATAGAGGAAGGCAGCCAGCGCGATGGAGGCAACCATCTGCACAACAGGGCTGCCGATGGCATCGGCGGCGACCATCTTCATAGTCTGCTGGCGCATGTTGTTGCTGACCTGGAAGAAGCGTTTCTCTTCCACCTTCTGGCCACCAAACATCAGCACCTCTTTGTGCCCTTTGAGCATCTGCTCGGTGGAGGTGGTGATATCACCCACCGCCTGCTGGATGTGACGGCTGATCTGGCGGAAACGACGGCTGATAAGGCCGATGATGACCCCCACCAGCGGACCAACCACCAGGAAGATCACCGACAGCTGCCAGGAGTGCCAGAACATCAGGCCGAGCAGGCCGACCACGGTCGCCCCTTCCCGCACCAGGGTCACTAGCGTGGTGCTCGCCGCCGAGGAGACCTGACTGGCGTCATAAGTCACCTTGGAGAGCAGATGGCCGGTGTTCTGACGGTCGAAGAAGCTCATCGGCATCGCCACCATGTGATTGAACACCTGCTGTTGCAGACGCATCACGACGTGATTGCCGACCCAGGCCATGCAGTAGTTGGAGAGAAAGTTGGCGACACCGCGCAGGGCCACGATGCCGAGGACAAAGAAGGGCATCCATTTCAAAACGGTGCTGTCGTTACCATTGATGCCCTGATCGATCAGCGGCTTGATGGAGTAGACAAAGGTGGTATCCACGGCGGCGTAGCCCAGCATCCCGATGATGCCACCGACCAGGCCCAGCTTGCGATCACGGACATAACCGAGCAGGCGTTTGAATACTGGCCAGCTCTCTTGTGAGGTTTCTTGTTGCATGAATAGCCGTTAGTAATGGAAATGACGGGCTATTCTAGCCAAAGCGCAGGCTTACACCAAGCGCCGCCACCGATATCGCATTCCTCCACGGCAGAAATGGCCGATTATTGCTCAAACCACACTCGCGGTCGCCACCACTCACCACTGCGCCGGTACCATGGCCCCAGATCTCGCTCGGCGGTGACGCTCAAGCCCGCTGCGGTGGGTTCGACCAGCATCGCCCCTTGCTGACCAGTGATCCACTGGCGGGCATCCCGATAGCGGGCCACTACATCGGGACGGGGAAAGCCCCACTGATTCATAAAACCGGCGCTGTGGATCACCTCCTGCGCCGCTACCGCCGCAACAAAAGGGGGCGTGGAAGAGGTGCGACTGCCATGATGGGGGCTCACCAGCAAGGTGCTGGCCAACCCCTCTCCCTCCAGCGCCACCAGCCGCTGCTCGGCTTGCCGCTCGATATCTGCGCTCAGCAGCACGCTGCGCTGCCCATCGCTGATGCGCACCACGCAGCCATCGTTATTGCGCCCGCCACCTGGGCGCTCGGGCCAGAGCACTGCAAACGAGAGCCCCTGCCAGCGCCACTGTTGCCCACGCTGGCAGAGCGTCGTTCCCTCACTGAAGGGATAAGAGGAGAGCTCGTGGCGCACCGGCATGGCGCTGAGCAGTCGCTTGCGATTGCCTGCATGATCCCGATCCTTGTGGCTGATGATGAGGCGATCGATGACCCGGATCCCCAGATGGCTCAGCTGGGGCAGGATCACTGCATCCGCCATGTTGTAGCCTCCGGGATAGCGATCACCGGTGTCATAAAGGATGGCGCGCTCCCCCTTGCTGATCAGCACTGCCAGCCCCTGCCCCACATCCAGCACCCGCAGTTGCCAGCGGACTGGCGTTGGCCAGAGCGCCAGCAACAGCGCACACAGACCCGGTAGCCAGAGCCAGCGTGCCGGGCGCCACTGCGCGGCGAACCAGAGCAGCAACAACAGGGTGCAAAGCGGCAGCCACCAGCCGGGCAGTGGCCACCACAGTTGCAGTTGATCGGAAAGCCAATTCAGGATTGTCAACACCCATCCGAGCCCCAGATCCGCCAGCCAGAACAGGACATAGGCAAGTGAGGTGGAGAGCGGCGCCAGCAGCACACCGATCAGCGCCAGCGGGATGATGGCGATACAAAAGAGCGGCACAGCCAACAGGTTGATCACCATGGCAAGGGGCGCGATCCCCTCGAACAACGCCAACTGCAGCGGCAGCAGACCGAGCAGCAGCCAGAGCTGGATCTGCCAGAGCCCCGGCTTGTCGTGGGCATATCCCACCAGCAGCAAGATGGCCACCGCCAGAAACGAAAGCCAGAAGCCGGCCGAATAGAGTGCGAAGGGATCCCAGAGGGTCAGCACAACAAAGGCCCATAGCCAGATGCGCCAGGCCGGCCACTCCCGCCGGCTCCAGCGCAGCACACTCCACACCAGCACCATGATCAGAGCCCGTTCGGTGGCCACTGCAAATCCGGCCAACGCGCTGTAGACGGCGGCAAACAGCAGGGAGGTGATGATGGCGCCGCGCAGACCAAACAGCCTGCCCAACCACCACCCAAGCACCGCCACCAGCGCGATGTGTTGCCCTGAGATGGCGATGATATGGGTCAGGCCGCTGCCGCGAAACAGCTCCCACTGGGCATCCGTGATACCGCTCTGCTCGCCAAAAGTGAGCGCCGCCAGCAAGGGGGCATGATCAAGTGGGCGCCAACTCTCGGTCGCGGCCCCCAACCAGCGTTCACGCCAACCCGCAGGTGCCTGTTGAATATCTATCACCCGACGCAGATTGCCGGTGGCAGTGATCCCCTTGCCCAGCAGCAGACGCCGCCCATCCAGCCCCGCCTCGTTGGCCAGACCGTGAGCCGGTTTCAACGAGGTCACCAGGGTGATCCGGCTGCCTACCGTCATGGCGGGTAATGCCTGATAGGCATTGACCCGGATCAGGGGCTCAGGTGTCACCGGTTGCTCGTCGAGGGTGCTCACCCGCAGCAGCAGCCGGACAAATTTATCCCCCTCGGGCTCTGCACTTTGCAGCTCTGCGGTTATCATGTGGCTCGTCTGATCGCCCAACCGCTCCAGCCAGGCCAGCCGATAGGCAAGATTGGCCTGCATCCAGAGGATGCCGAGCAGGAGAAACAGCCACCGCCAGGCACGGCAATATGCAAGGGGGATCAGCAGGGACAGCAACAGGCCCCCCCATGCGAGTGAAGGTAACCATGGCCAGAGCAGTGAGGAGCTTGCCCCCAGGGCAAACGACAACAGACGCAGATCCATGGAGCAAGTATTTAGCAAGGTTTCAATATGCCCAAACGACTCATTAAACGCTGGATGCCCGATCAGCAAACCCTAAAAGAACACAAGCACCTGCGGCTGTTCGGCAAACTGCTGCTCGATGCCAACCTCTGGCACCTCAACCGGCGGTCAGCCGCCGGGGCTTTTGCGGTGGGCCTCTTCATGGCCTGGGTGCCGCTCCCCTGCCAGATGCTGCTGGCTGCCGGTGGCGCCATCCTGTGCCGGGTCAATCTGCCGCTCTCGGTGGCGCTGGTCTGGCTCTCCAATCCCTTTACCATGCCACCGCTCTTTTATGGTGCCTATCTGGTAGGTTGCCAGTTGCTGGGCCACCCGATGCAGCAGATAGAGATTGAATTTACCTGGCAGTGGCTCGCCTCTGTGTTCCAGACGGTCGCGCCGCCCCTGCTTCTGGGCTCTCTGGTGCTGGCACTGCTCAGCTCACTGCTTGGCTACGCACTGATCCGCACCTTCTGGCGGATTAGCACGGTGCGCCAGTGGCAAAAACGCAAGATGGCCCGCCCATGCTGAGTCGCTGGTTTGCCCGCTTCAAGCTCGATCCCGACACCCTGCGCCAGCAGAAGTGGTTTGCCCTGTTTGGTGAGCGACTGCTTGCCCCAGCCCTCTGGCAAGGGGGCACCCGCGCCCTGAGCGGCGCGGTAGCAGCCGGGATCTTCGCCTGCTGGTTCCCCATCCCGATGCACTCGCTCATCGCAGTCGGGCTGGCGCTGGCATTCAGCCTCAACCTGCCGCTGGCACTGCTGGCAGTCTGGTTCAACAATCCGCTGACCCTGCCATTCATGTATCTCTACGCCTATCGCACCGGCTGTCTGGTGCTGCACAAGACGCCGGAGCCTTTCCACCTCAGCTGGACCCTCCACTGGCTGGAGCAGGAGGCGGCCACCCTGGCGCCCCCCTTCCTGCTCGGCAGCCTGCTGCTGGCGGTACTCACCGCCCTGAGCGGCGGCGCCCTGACCGCGCTGCTGCTGCAACTGCGCAAGCTGTGGCAAGGCGCCCGCCACCACTGAGCCGCCCTTACCCTTGTTTGGCGATCAGCCGTTGACGATCAAAAAAGCCCGTCACCAAGGTGACGGGCTTTTTCATGGCATAGTGCCAGAGCGCAAGGTGATGCGATTACAGCACCTTGGCGATCGCCTCGCAGAGGGGATCGATATTGGCGCGGGTAATACCGGCTACGCTGATCCGGCCTGAGCCAACGATGTAGATGGCAAATTCGCTCTTGAGGCGCTCAACCTGATCCTTGGAGAGACCGGAGAAGGAGAACATGCCGTTCTGCTCGCGGATAAAGCTGAAATCCTGGCTCACACCGAGGGCAGCCAGCTTCTCGACCAGCAGCTCACGCATCTCGCGAATCCGCACCCGCATGGCGGCCACTTCTTCGACCCACTCGGCATAGAGAGCCGGATCGCTTACCACGGCGGTGACCACGGCGGCGCCGTGTGACGGCGGGTTGGAGTAGTTGGCACGGATCACTGTCTTGACCTGAGTGAAGGCCACATCGGCGATCTCTTTGGTCGCGCTGACCAGCGTGAAGGCGCCGACCCGCTCGTTGTAGAGGCCGAAGTTCTTGGAGAAAGAGCTCGCCACCAGCAGTTCGTCATGGCACTCGGCGAAGATACGCAGGCCTTCGGCATCCTCTTCGATACCACGGGCAAAACCCTGATAGGCAAAGTCAAACAGCGGCAGCCAGCCGGCAGCAGCACTCTGCTTGGCCAGTGCGCGCCACTGATCGCTAGTGGGGTCGATACCGGTCGGGTTGTGGCAGCAGCCGTGCAGCAGCACCAGCTCACCCGGCTGCACTTCGGCCAGCGAGGCCTGCATGGCGGCAAAGTCGAGTCCCTTGGTGGCGGCGTCGTAGTACTTGTACCACTTGACGGTCAGGCCCGCGGCCTGGAATACGCTTACGTGGTTGGCCCAGGTGGGATCGGAGATCCAGATGGTCTTGGCCAGACTGTTGCGCACCACGAATTCGGCCGCGATACGCAGGGCACCGGTACCGCCCGGCGCTTGCGCGGTCTTGGCGCGGCCACTGGCAACCAGCGCAGAGTGCTGCCCGAACAGCAGTTGCTGCACGATGCGGCCATATTCGATATTGCCTTCAATACCGAGGTAGTTCTTGGTCTTCTCGTCGGTCAGCAGCTTCTGCTCGGCTTTCTTGACGCAGTGAAGAATGGGTGTGGCACCGGACTCGTCCTTGTAGATCCCTACGCCCAGATTGATCTTGTGGCTGCGAGAGTCAGCGCGGAAGGCTTCGGTCAGGCCCAGGATCGGATCCGCTGGGGCGGCAACAACCTTTTCAAACATGGTATTCCCTGTATTCCGTTGAGTTCGTTGGGTGGCAAAGCGGCTTGATAAACAAAAGCGCTCATCTGGCGAGCGCTTCGTCAACTCTTTATATCACCGCGTTCAATGAGGGAAAACCGCTTTTTGGCTCGCTTTCAGGCCAATTTCAACCAACGGCATGCCACGCTGGCGCCAGCGCGCACACCTCGGCCGACAAGCCACCATCGGACTCAACCAAACCGCTACAAACTGCTAACAATGGCTTGGGGATCCGGCTCGGTTCCCAGGGCCGAGCCTCGATCAAAGGTTGGGCATACGCGCTGAGGATGGGGGCCAGATCACGGGGCAGCCACCAGCTGGCCGGACGACCCAAGCGCTGGGCCAGCGCCTGCAGCCGATCCACCCCGGCAGGGTCGAGGGCGGTGAGATGACTCCACAACACATTGGGGGGCAAGGCGGCCACCACCTGCTGCAAGGCAAGGGGAGCCGATGGGGGTGCCCACACCAGCAAGGTGCCAGCATCAAGGGGCAACTCGGCAAAGGCGCCGACGCTATCTGTGGTGATCACCCGCTCGATACTCCCCTCCCCCCACAGGATCTTGCCAAGACCCGCCAGGGTGCGCTCGGGCAGCGCCACCTCCCCCAGCGCCTGCAACCAGGGGGCTGCGTCGATCAGGGTGCCGCCGCTGAAAAAGAGGCTGAACGGCTGGGCGGCGCGCAAGCG
>NZ_QAJD01000001.1:0-7786 GCF_003061465.1 Aeromonas sp. HMWF017 | reverse complement strand
GCGCAGAGCCGGATCCCCTTGTCCTCGAAATCGATCTGCTCGTTGGGGGTGAAGTTCACCTCTGACTTGCGATAGAGCGCCGCCAGCACCCGCTCGTTGACCTGCTCCCCCAATTGCCAGCCCTGAGCATGCAACCACTCCTCTGGCTCGGGGGGAGCGGTGGCGATCTCGGCCAGCATCAGCTCGCGGGTGAGATAGCGCCGCCCGGCCGGGGTGAGCTCATAGCTGTGGTTGCCATGGGCGAGCAGCAGCTGGTTATCCTTGAGCAGGCCCACCAGCGGTTGCCACTGGCGGCCACGGATCACCACAGGTGAGTGGCTCAGCAACTGCTGCGCCAGCGCCCGCCATTCGGGGTGACTAAAGTCGATCAATTACAATCCATCCCTGTCAGTGCTCAATCGGATAAACAGCCTGAAAAGGTACCGTTACAGGCCGATGACGCCAAGCCTCCCGCGCCAATTACGTGACTTCGCTCCCTGCAATTTTCCCCAAACAGAAGAGCCCACCGTGGGGTGGGCTCTTTCTTGGATAACACTCGACGCTTATTCGACGTTGAGGCGCAACTCGGCATCGTGCCAACCCAGTGGCAGGGTCAGCAACTGATCGATCAGCTCCCGGCGATCGGATTTCTCCAGATAGGCGAGATAGAGCGGACGGCTCAGCGGCTGGCCCCCCTCCACCAGATGGAGCGCCCCCTTCTCGAGGAAGGGGCTGACCATCCGCCGTGGCAGGTAGGCAGCACCACCGTTGGCCAGCACGAACTGCAACGCCATGCTGGCGGAGCTGGAGTGCAGCACCGGGGTCTTTTGCAGGCTCTGCAACCGGCTGGGTTGCGGCTCGAAGCTGGTGCCCCAGTCGAGGTGGATGTGCGGCATCTGCATCAGGTTGTCGGCATTGGCGGCCGGATCCCGGCTCACCAGCTCGAACACCAGCTCACCGATGGGATGCAGGGCAATCTCGTCGATCTTGGTGGGCTCGGAGAGCAGGGCCAGATCGAGGGAGCGCTCCAGCAACTGGCGGCAGAGATGCTCGCGGGAGGCTGTTTCCAGCCGCACCGCCAAACCGGGCGCCAGCGCATAGATGTGATTGAGCCAGTCGTTGAAATCGAGCTCCCAGAACACCGCGGGCGCGCCGATGGCCAACTGCTGGCTGAATCCCGGTGAGAGCGCCACATCCTGCTTGGCGCGACCAAGGGTGTGCAAGATGGCGTCTGCGTAGGGCAGCAGACGCTCACCGGAGGCGGTCAGACGGATATTGTTGCGATGACGGGCAAACAGACTGACACCCAGTTGCTGCTCTAGCTGGCGGATCCGGAAACTCACCGCCGACTGGGTCAGGTAGAGATTTTCAGCAGCCCGGCCAAAATGCCGGGTCTTGCTCACCTCGATAAAGGTCCGAAGCAGCTCGGTATCCATTAATCGATGGACTCGTCACTGCCACCGCCGCTGCCACCACCGACATCAAAGCTGCCACCACCGCTGCTCTCTTCGCTGGCGCCGCCAACGACGGTGCAGAGGCGATGAACGCGCTTGGGACCGATCACCTTGAGGTACTTAAACCACACCTTGGCATGGGGGTTGGCACCGGCTGCGCCGGATTTGACCTGTTCGACGAAGGCGGACTCGACATCGTCACGGGGTGCCAGATTACCCTGGTAGAGTGCCAGCATGGCGGTACCATATTTTTCCAGACTGTCCGCTTCGGCCACAGTGAATTCGCCACTGCGACGCAGGCCACGGGGAAAATGTTTGAAGTCGTTGAAACGCTTGTCTGATTCGAAGCTCATAGTGCTCTTTTTTCTGGTTAGTTTGACCTTTGCGGGCAAGTATCATCAGGCCATCGCCGAGTGCAAAATCAATTTTCTCACTATGTTAATAAATATCTTTTATCGAAGTCACTTTGCCCCATCGTTGACGCCGATTTTGTGGCATAACACACAAAAAACGTTGATAAATAATAAACTTATGTAAACGTGCAGCCAATTTGCACGTCACTTTTTGGACTGTGCAGGCAAAAATAAAGCGCCATACGGCGCTTTATTTATCACATCAGGTGAACCAGCTGAACCTTTGGTTCAAACATGCTTACTCAATCATGGCCGGTTGGGCCAAGTTGTCGGCACGCCACAGACGGTAGCGCACTTCATACTCCTGCGGCACGTAGATCACGAACGGCAGTTTTGAGTTGTAGTTCACGAAGAAGCCCTGACCGTAGATCTGGACGAAGGTCTCTTTCTGTTGGTTATCCGGGCACATCATCAGGGTGCTGATGGGGTCGGAGACTTTGCCCAGTTTCAGGTAGTTGTAGCCCCAGCCTTTGACGCTGTGCTGTTCCAGGTTGCCTGCAAAACGCGGTACGTTGCAATCAACCATCATCTTTTTGCCGACCTGCAGCTCGACCATCATGTCGGCTTCTTTCTCGACTTCAGGCAGGCGGATCACCACACGTTCCTGATTCACGTCAGCGGCTGGGAACATGCTGATATCAAATTTTTTCGGCTCGGCGGCGAAGGCATGGCCACCCAGCAACAAGGCGCCCAGCAGGCTAAAACGCAATACGGTTTTCATCTGTACCTCATGGGGTTGGTTCAACGCCGCTAGACTAACCGCTATGCCGATTTCATGCCAGCGATCTGCTACGTAAAAACTGCGTAAAATGATGCAGATCCGGCACACCATGACGTGAACTGGCTATTTTCTGACAGGGCGCACACTCCCGTTGCAAGAGCCTGAAACAAAAAGCGAGGCCAATTGGCCTCGCTTTGCATTCAAATGGCGCCAGAGTGCTATTTGGCCGCCTCTTGATGGGCCTTGATGACGGCCACCGCCTTGTCGGGGAAGTCGCTGAACACCCCGTCCACATCAGCCTGATAGAGGAAGATGTTAAGGAGATCGGTGAAGTCCTTGGCATAGGCCGGGATCTGCCCCTCATCCTGACGGAAGGTATAGGGGTGAACTTTCAGGCCCGCTGCGTGGGCTTCTTTTACCATGCCGGTGAAGACCGGTTTGCCCAAAGTGCCCGGCTCGGTGACGATCATCGGCTTCCACGGGCCAATCCCTTCGGCATAGCTGGCGATGGTTTTCATCGCTCCCGGCTTGAACATCCAGTCATAGTTGTAGGGGGTCGCCTTGCCCTTGGCGTCGTAGACCATGGTCTCGTTCCAGTCGGTCTCGGCCATCAACTGCACCAGTTTCAGATCCATACCCATGGCGGGCATCAGCTCGCTGTTGATGCGCTTGAGCTCGTTGGTATCGAAACACTGCAGATAGACTTTGTCATCCTTGCTGGTGTAGCCGTACTGCTTCAATACCTTGAGTACCGCCTTGGAGATATCCTTGCCCTCGTGGCGGAACAGCCAGGGCGCTTTTATCTCCGGGTAGATACCGATGTTCTTGCCGGTGCTCTTGTTGAGCCCCTGGATCATCTCGATCTCTTCCTGGAAGGTATGGATCTTGAAGCTGGACTTCCACAGCGGGAAGCGGGCCGGATAGACCGGCACCTGCTTGCCATCCACCAGCTGGAACGGCTCGGTCATGCGCAGGGATCGCACTTCGTCCAGGGTGAAATCCACCACATAATAGCGACCATCCGGGCGGGCCCGGCCGGGGAAACGCTCGGCCACATCGGTGATGCCATCGAGGAAGTGATCGTGCATCACCACCAACTGGTCATCCTTGGTCATCACCAGATCCTGCTCCAGATAATCGGCACCCATGCCGTAGGCCAATGCCTTGGACTCCAGGGTGTGCTCGGGCAGGTAGCCGGAAGCGCCCCGGTGAGCAATCACTATCTTGCCTTCATCGGCGGCAAGAACAGGTAATGAGAGGGATGCCCCAAGGCTTAGCGCAATGAGGGAGACAGTGAGTTTTTTCATATGTGACACTCTTTATTATTGTGTGTAGGTAGTTGTTATATCAGAGGTTTATTGCAGTTATAGAAAGGGCGACGCAGGGCCGCCCTTCATAGGATTCAGCTTGCTTTGCGCAGGCCGTGGTGATGGTGTGCCAGCCACTCACCCAGTTGCTGTTGCTCGGAATCGGACAGGCGCAGCCCCAGCTTGCTGCGACGCCAGAGGATATCTTCCAGAGTGCAGGCCCACTCCCGCTCGATAAGGTAGCGCACCTCAGATTCGTATAGTCCGGCACCAAAGTGCTGACCACGGGGCACCTTGAGCCAGAGCCGGGCATGGGCGCCATAGGCTTCGGCGATACGCAGGGCGCTGCGATCATCGAGCCAGTCAAACTCCAGCGCAAAGGCGCGTGCCAGCTCGCGGACCGAGCAGTCAAACTCGCCACCGGGCAGCCGGCTGCTGGCGGTCCAGTCATCCCCCATCTGGCTGAACCAGGGTTTGAGCTTGTTGCAGGCAGCCTGGGCCAGCTTGCGATAGGTGGTGAGCTTGCCGCCAAACACCGACAACAGCGGTGCGCCGTCGGATTCACCGGAGAGTTCGAGGGTATAGTCGCGGGTCACCGCCTGCGGCGAGTCGGATTCGTCATCGCACAGCGGACGCACCCCGGCGTAGGTCCAGATCACATCTTTCGGGGCGATCTGGCGGGTGAAGTGGGCGTTGACCACCTTGCACAGGTAGTTGATCTCGGCGTCGCTGATCTTCGCCTCGCGCGGACTGCCCTTGTGCTCCACATCGGTAGTGCCGATGAGGGAGTAGTCCTGCTGATAAGGGATAACGAAGACGATGCGGTTGTCCTCGTTTTGCAGGATGTAGGCCTCTTCGCGCTCATGGATGCGCGGCACTATCATGTGGCTGCCCTTGATGAGGCGAATGCCGCGCGGGGATTTCTCGTGCAGGCTCTCGTCATAGAAGGTCTTGACCCAGGGGCCGGCCGCATTGACCAGACCACGGCAGGTGACATTGAACTGCTCGCCCCCTTCCCGCTCCAGAGTCAACGTCCAGTGCTTTGAGCCGCGCTCCGCCTTGACACAGCGGGTGCGGGTCTGCACGTCGGCACCCTTGTCGCGCGCCATCATGGCATTGAGCACCACCAGCCGGGCGTCGTCGACCCAGGCGTCCGAATACTCGAATCCCTTGTTGATACCGGCGGTGAGGCCATCTTGCGGCAGGAAGCGCACGCCACAGCTGCCCTTGAGCTTGTCGCGCTTGGCCAGATTGTCATAAAGGAAGAGGCCGGCGCGGATCATCCAGGCCGGACGCAGATGCGGGCGGTGCGGCAGACGAAAACGCATCGGCCGGGCGATATGGGGCGCCATGCCGAGCAGCACCTCCCGCTCCGCCAGCGCCTCTTTCACCAGCCGGAATTCGTAATGTTCGAGATAGCGCAGACCACCGTGGATCAGCTTGCTGGAGTTGGAAGAGGTGGCTGAGGCGAGATCCTGCGCCTCAAACAGGGCAACCTTCAGACCCCGTCCTGCCGCATCGGCTGCGATGCCGACCCCGTTGATGCCGCCACCGACGACGACCAGATCATAATGTTCGCTCATGTTCACCTACTTTCATTTTTATGATTGCTATAACAGCAATGTTTGATTTCGCTCATTTTAGAACATGAAAATACAACAAACGAACATTTTATGATGAAAGTGTGATCGCCACAGCCCGCCAGAGGTGGCAAAGGGGACAGGTCAGCGGAGCAAATGGCGTCGGGCCAACATCGGCGGGTTAATAGCCAAAAAAACCAGATTGAATAGTGGTTTTGGCAATACCCATAAAGGGGTGAGATGGGTGCGGGACTAGGGGAGAGAAAGAGAAAGGAGGCCGCCCTGACGGGCGACCGGCACAGCCTTGGCGTGTTTCGCCGTCAGCAGATGTGGCAGGCGATCTGGTGTTGCGCCATCAATCGCGTCAGCTTTTCCGGTGGCTCCTGATCGGTAAAGAGGGCGTGGATCTGGCTGAGATTGCCCAGATTGACCATGGCATTGCGACCGAACTTGGTGTGGTCGGCGGCCAAGAACACCTGACGGGAGTGGGCGATGATGGCCTGGGCGATCTTCACCTCGTGATAGTCGAAATCGAGCAGGGAGCCGTCGTTGTCGATCCCCGAAATCCCGATGACGCCATAGTCCATACGAAACTGACCGATGAAGTCGCGGGTCGCCTCCCCCACGATGCCGCCATCGCGGTTGCGGATCTCGCCACCGGCAATGATGACGGTGAAGTCATCCTTGGCCGTCAGAATGCTGGCCACGTTGAGGTTGTTGGTGACGATGCGCAGCTCGCGGTGATCGAGCAGGGCGCGGGCAATGGCTTCGGTGGTGGTGCCTATGTCGATAAAGAGCGATGAGCCGTCGGGAATATTGGCCGCGACCTCGCGGGCGATGCGCTCTTTCTCCTTGAGTTGCATCACTTTACGGGCGCTGTAGGCGGTATTGACGGTACTCGAATGCAGGGAGGCACCGCCGTGATGGCGCCGGATCTTGTTCTGTTCGGCGAGATCGTTCAGATCCCGGCGAATGGTCTGGGGGCTGACGTCAAAGTGGGTCACCAGATCGTCGGTCGAGACAAATCCCTGCCGCGTCAGGACGTCCAGGATCTCCAGATGTCGTTGGGTTTGCTTCACGCTTGCACTCCGATGATGAGACAAAAAAAGGCCCCGGCAGATGCGGGGCCTTTTGGCAGTTTACCTGATCCCCTTTGGGATCAATAAGCTGAGGATCACGTTTTATGCCTTATGGGCAGCCGCTTTCTTGGCCGCAACGGCAATGTTCTCATGCTTGAGGGTCATCGCCAGCAGGATGATGGAGAGCACACAGGAGACGGTCAGCACCATGAAGCCGCCATCCCAACCGAAGTGGTCAACGGTATAACCCAGCATGGCGTTGGCTGCCACGGCGCCGCCCAAATAACCGAACAGACCGGTGAAACCTGCCGCAGTACCGGCTGCTTTCTTCGGTGCCAGCTCAAGAGCATAGAGGCCGATCAGCATGACAGGGCCGTAGATCAGGAAGCCGATAGCCACCAGCGCCATCATGTCGATGGTCGGGTTGCCGGCCGGGTTGAACCAGTAAACCAGTACAGCCAGGGTCACCAGCACCATGAACAGGATACCGGCCGGGGCACGGCGGCCCTGGAACATCTTGTCAGAGATCCAGCCACACAGCAGGGTGCCCGGAATACCGGCCCACTCGTAGAGGAAGTAAGCCCAGGAGGAGTTGTCAACGGTGAAGTGCTTGGCCTCTTTCAGGTAGGTTGGCGCCCAGTCCAGCACACCGTAACGAATGAGGTAAACGAAGGCGTTGGCGATCGCGATGTACCACAGCAGTTTGTTGTGCAGCACGTACTTGACGAATATCTCCTTGGCGGAGAACTCCTGCTCGTGGCTCTCGTTGTAATCCTTCGGATAGTCGTTCTTGTACTCCTCGATGGGAGGCAGACCGACCGATTGCGGGGTATCACGCATCACGAAGAAAGCGATCACCGCGATGGCAGCCGCCGCTGCCGCAGGCACATAGAAGGCACTGCGCCAGTCGTTGAACCAGCCCATCCCGAGGATAAACAGCGGGCCAATCATGCCGCCGCCCACGTTGTGTGCCACGTTCCAGACCGCAACCACTTCGCCGCGCTCTTTCTGTGACCACCAGTGCACCATGGTGCGACCACAGGGCGGCCAGCCCATGCCCTGTGCCCAGCCGTTCAGGAACAACAGCACAAACATGATGGCAATGCTGGAGGTGGCCCAGTGCATGGTACCCATCATGAACATGATACCGGCCGAGAGCAGCAGACCGGCGGAGAGGAAGTAACGGGCGTTGGAACGGTCAGAGACGTTCCCCATCAGGAACTTGGACAAACCGTAAGCGATGGACACCCCGG
>NZ_QAJD01000008.1:0-8346 GCF_003061465.1 Aeromonas sp. HMWF017 | reverse complement strand
ATGCAGCGCCTTCATCAAGGGATGGTCGGGGGGCGGGGGTTCGACGCTCGCCACATCGAAACCGGCACCGCCGAGGCGGCCATTGGCCAGCGCTTGCAGCAGCGCCTCCTCATCCACCAGTCCGCCACGGCCGACGTTGATCAGCAGGGCCCCCGGTTTCATCAGATCCAGCTCCCGCTCGCCAATCAGGTTGCGGGTGTAGGGGGTGAGCGGGCAGTGCAGGCTGATCACGTCCGAGCTTTGCAGCAACTCGTCGAGGGGCAAGCGGTCCTCGTCGTGGCTGGCGCCGACCTGACTCTGGGCGTAACGCACCGTCATCCCCATCCCTTTGGCCCGTTCGCCGAGCGCCTGACCGAGTGTCCCCTTGCCGATGATGCCCAGCTGCTTGCCGTGCAGATCCATGATGTTGTGGTCGAAGAAGCAGAACTGGCCGCTCTGTTGCCAGCGCCCCTCCAGCAGCGACTGGCGCCAGCAGAAGAGGTTGCGGGACAGGGCCAGCATCAGTGCCATGGCGTGCTCCGGCACCGAAGGGCCCGAGTAGTTGCGGATATTGCACACCCCGACGTTGGCGGCGCGGCACGCCTCCAGATCCACGTTGTCGCTGCCGGTAGCCGCGAGCGCGATGAGTTTGAGCTCCGGCAGCTGGGCCAGTTCGGCGGCGCCGATCCGTACCTTGTTGATGATGGCGATGCTGGCATCTTTGAGCCGCTCGACCACCTGTTCCGGGGTAGTTCTTGGATAACTCTGCCAGTGGTGGGGGAAGTCGGGGTGATGCAGGGTGATGCCCGCATCCAGGGTATCGCTGTCGAGAAACACAATCTGCTGCATGGACCTTCCTGCCATTGTTCAGGTTCGAGGAGCCATGATGCCAAAGAGGATGCAGTCAGGGCCAGCTCGTCGCTGTGCCAGGGCGGCGCTTTATCCGGCAGATGTGAGCTGGCGCGCAGCTTTGCTGCGCCATGGTGGCGACCGGTTTAGAGCCAGCCCAGATGGTTGAGCCAACCCTGAATGCGGGTGGGGGTCTCCTCCAGCTCCATCAGGGCGTAGGGACGATAGTTGAGCTTGTTGCTGCGCCGGCTCTCGCTTTTGCGGGCCTCGGCGGCCAGCAGGGGCCAGCGACCGCCATCCTCCTGATAAAGGTCCAGGGTGGGGATGGCCGCCTGAGCCACCTGTTTGGCCAGGGTCTGGTTGCTCTGCTGGTTGGGGAAGAAGCCATCGAGCAGCACCAGCGCGTCGGGGGCGGGCAACTGTTCGCTGGCGATGAGGTTGGCAGTCCAGGCGGCGCCGGTACCTTGCGCCAGGATCAGCTTGAAGCCCCCTTCCTGCAGCTTGGCATCCGCCAGCTTGCTGATCCGCTCGGCAAACTGCTTGCGAAATGCATCGCTATTTTTCGCTTTTTTCTCTGCAGCGGGGTCCAGTTCGGTCTGCTGGGAGGAGGGCAGCAGCAGCAGGGTATCAAAGCCCAGTCGGCCGAGGGCGCGGGTCAGTTGCCAGAGCTGGCCGCTGCGCTGCCAGTCGGGTAGCAGGATGGCAAGCCCCACATAGTTGTCGCTGTCGTGCTTGGCAAACAGCACCGTCTGTTTGTCGATTTGGGTGGCATCGGGCAGCCCTTTCCAGTCGCTCGCTTGCCAGTGGTCGAGGGGCATTGGCTCGGCAACGGGAGGCGCGACCTCGCTCGCCTGCGCGACATGGCCAGCCAGCAAGGTCAATAACAGCAGTGATAAGGATAATCTGGCCATAGTGTGCTCCCCCGGTTATCTGGGTTAGCGGCGGCGGCGGGATTTTCTGAAGGCGGGCGGTGCGATGGCAACTCGCAAGCAATAAAAAAGCGAGCCGGTGGCTCGCTTTTTTGCAATCAATTCAAAGCGGTCAATTAGTTGACGCGACGCTTGAATTCGCCGGTGCGGGTATCGATTTCGATCTTGTCACCGATCTCTACGAAAGCGGCAACAGCCAGCTCGTAGGTAGTGCCTTTCAGACGGGCAGGCTTGGTCACTTTACCGGAGGTGTCGCCACGGGCAGCCGGCTCGGTGTACTCAACTTCACGCACGATGGTGGTCGGCAGTTCTACGGAGATGGCTTTCTCGTTGTAGAAAGTCACTTCGCAGATGTCTTCCATGCCGTCTACCAGGTAGTTCAGCACGTCACCCAGGTTGTCTTTCTCTACGTCGTACTGGTTGTACTCGGTGTCCATAAAGACATACAGGGGATCGGAGAAGTAGGAGTAGGTGCACTCTTTACGTTCCAGCTGAACTACGTCCAGCTTGTCGTCGGCCTTGAAGACGGTCTCGGTAGCGCTGCCGTTCAGCAGGCCCTTCAGCTTCATTTTGACCACGGCGGAGTTACGGCCGGATTTGTTGAATTCAGCCTTCTGAACCACCATCGGCTCGGTGCCGATCATGACTACGTTACCAGCGCGGATTTCCTGTGCGGTTTTCATGTAAAAAATTCCTGTTCGTGAAACGGACGGATAAAAACTGCCAGATTATATACGGCTTTCTAAAAATTTCACCAACCGTGTGACGAGATCCCCATCCCGGAGCAACTTCTGTGACCAGCTTCGCCCATGTCGCTGCCAAATGGCGCTATATCGTGGCCATTGGCCCCAAAGTTCGCGGCAATCTTCGCCACGATTGAGAGCCAGATTAAAGCGGCGCAGCCATTGGCCGCACTCGGCGGGTAGATCGGATAAGTAGTGGTCAAGGAACTGCTCCAGCTTGACCAGATGGGCCTCTTCTTCCTGTTGGTAGATGTGCCAGAGGAAAGGACGAGCCGCCCACTGGGCCCGCACGAAGGAGTCCTCTCCACGTACCAGATTGAGATCGCAGCTCCACAGCAGTCGATCGTAACCGGCCTGATCTGTCATCGGCAGCAGCTTGATGGTGAGGTTGCCCGAGTGGAGCAGATCCCCCGCTTTGGCTGCAGGGATGGCATCAGTCAGACCGGCACCGGTGAGCACATCGTTGAGAGAGCGCCCCAGCGGCAGCAGCAGGGTGACGGGCGTGGCGCTCTGGCACCAGCTCTCGACCAGACTCTTCAGCGCATCGCTCTCGTAGGTAAAGAGGCTGACCCGCAGCTCGTGCTCTTGTCTAGGCGGCAAACCGAGACTGGCCCAGTAGGCTGCCAGTCCCGCATCATTTTGCTGCCACAGCTCCCGTTCGGCGATGAGGTCGTGTTCGCACAGGAGACCGCCGGTTTTAGCGGTAAAGCCCGGGAAGAAGAAGTATTTATTGAGGCTTTTATTGCCAACCCGCTGGGGTGAGGCGAGACCGTGGCAATCCTCGACCCAGCTCTCCGCCGAGAGGTACTCCAGATTGATCCAGCAGGGGGGCTTGGGTTGGCTCGCCATCAGTTCGGCCATTTGTGCAATGAAGGGGGCGGGCAGTTCACAGGCAAAGGCCTCGATCACCACTCTGGCCGGGGTCATGTCGGTCGGCAGGGACTCATGCCAGTGCTGGATATAGATGCCATCGACCCACTGGCCATCCTGCGCCGGGTCGAGCCCGGGGCAGATGCGGGCGAAACTTGGCAGATCGTCGACCCAGAGCCGCACCTGAACCTCATCGCCATGTGCCGCTATATTCCCCTCCCGCTTTAGCTGGCGGGCAAGTCGCCAGGTGACACCGATGTCGCCGAAGTTGTCGACGACGCAGCAGAAGATGTCCCAGTCAAACGGGGGCAGAGGAGTTGTCATGGCGCGGGATCCCGGATGCAAAAAAACCGGTGCGCAGGGTAGCACACCGGTTGACTGGCTTCTAACCGTCAGCGCGTGACGGCGGTCTGTGGCAGGTTACTCCTTGCCGTAGACGTTGTTCTCTTGCTCGCGAACCCGGATAAAGGTAGTCCGTTTTGTCAGCTCTTTCAGCTGGCTGGCACCCACGTAGGTACAGGTGGAGCGCACGCCGCCCAGAATGTCGCGCACGGCATTCTCGACCGGGCCGCGGTAGGGCAGCAGCACGGTTTTACCCTCGGAGGCACGGTACTCGGCAACGCCGCCGGCATGCTTGTCCATGGCGCTGGAGGAGCTCATGCCGTAGAACTTCATGAAGGGTTCGCCGTCTACATCGACGATCTCGCCACCGCACTCCTCGTGGGCTGCCAGCATGCCGCCCAGCATGACGAAGTCGGCGCCGCCGCCGAAGGCTTTGGCGACGTCGCCCGGGCAGGTGCAACCGCCGTCACCGACGATCTGGCCGCCGAGGCCGTGGGCCGCATCGGCACACTCGATGATGGCGGAGAGCTGCGGATAACCGACGCCGGTCTTGACGCGAGTGGTACAGACGGAGCCCGGGCCGATGCCGACCTTGACGATGTCGGCGCCGGAGAGGAGCAGCTCTTCGACCATCTCGCCGGTCACCACGTTGCCCGCCAGAATGACGTGGTTGGGGCAGGCTTCACGAATTTTGCGCACGAATTCGACGAAGTGTTCGGAGTAGCCGTTGGCCACGTCGACACAGATGAAGCGCAGCGCTTCGGACATGGCGAGGATCTGGCGGGTCTTGGCGAAATCTTCAGCCGAGGTGCCGGTGGAGACCATCACATGGCCCAGCAGCGTCGGGTCGGTCTCGTTGACGAAAGCTTGCCACTGCTCAAGGCTGTAGTGCTTGTGTACCGCGGTCATCATCTCGAAACCGGCCAGCGTGCGCGCCATGGCGAAGCTGCCGACGGTATCCATGTTGGCGGCGATAACGGGTACGCCTTGCCATTGGGTCTGAGTGTGTTTGAAGGTGAACTGACGGGTCAGGCTTACTTGGGAACGGCTCTTGAGAGTAGAGCGCTTGGGGCGGAACAGGACATCCTTGAAACCGAGCTTCAAGTCTTCTTCGATACGCATTACAAATTCCTTATTGAGCCTTGTTGAAAGTCACTTTTGCAGTGGCAAATTTTCGGCAGGCGCAAAAAAACCGGTGGTTTTCAGGCCCTCCGGTTTACAACAGTGTAGGCAAAAATCCCTTCAGAACAAGACTGATAATTTGTAAATCCTTGTGGTAGCCTTTGGCGTCACAACCTGAGGTTAACCACCAGTTTCATCCAGCACCGTTCGGTGCCTTGCTCTCCTGCGATATTCCCGCCCGCTTGGGCCGCCGTTCGGCCACTCTTTGTCGTCTCTCTCCTGACCCGCCAGATATTATCCAAGTAGCTGAAATAAATCGGATTGACCCACAATAGGACTGTGGTAGATCTGGGCGCAGGATTGACAAGGCAGGGCAGTAAAATGGGCAAGATGATGGTGGGGATCACCCTGATGCTGGCACTGTGTGGCAGTGTGCTGGCAGAGACCCCGACCAGCTATGGCTGGATCGAGAAGGGACTTATTTTGCCCACCGGCGTGGCGGTGAAGATGAAACTCGACACCGGGGCGCTCACCTCTTCCCTCGATGCACGCGCCATCACCAGATTCAAACGGGATGGCAAGCCCTGGGTGCGCTTCATGCTGGTGGTGACCGATGCCGACAGCGGCAAACTGGTCAAGCAGCAGTTCGAGCGGCGGGTCGAGCGCAGCGTGACGGTGCGCGGGGCGGGCGGTATGGAGCATCGACCAACGGTGACCATGTCCATCTGTCTGGGGGACAAGGTGTATGAGGAGTGGTTCACCCTGCGGGATCGCAGCAAGATGATCTATCCGGTGCTGCTGGGCCGCCGCCTGCTGGCCGAGCTGGGCCCGGTGGATTCCAGTCGAACCTTTACCGTGCAGCCCGCCTGCCGCCAAGAGTGAGCCGCCCCCATGGTGGGCGAACTCGCCTTGGCATCTATTTTTCTGGTGGCAGCGGTAGCCAGACGCTGACCTCCAGCCCCCCTTCCGGCCGGTTGTGGACATCGAGGTCGGCGCCGTGCAGCTGGGCGATGCGTGAGACGATGGCCATGCCGAGACCCACTCCATCCCCCTGCTGGGGATTGACCCGAAAGAAGCGTTCATACAGCCGGGGCAAGGCGCTGGCGGGAATGCCGGGGCCGTTGTCGCTCACATCCACCCTCACCCGGTTGCCCTCTCGCTGAACCCGCACCCTGATCTCGCCCTCCGGCTGGGTGTAGCGCAGCGCATTGTCGATGAGATTACTGAACAGCAGTTCGAGCAGGGTGGCCTGCCCCATCACCAGCTGCGGCAATTCACATTCCAGCGACAGCTGCTGATCCTTCTTGAGAGCGATGGGAGCCAGCGTCGCGAGGGTGCCTTGCAGCAGGTGGCCTATCTCCAGCTCAGTTAGTACCAGTCCCTGCTGGTTGTCGATACGGGCCTGGGTCAGTAGTTGGCGGATCAGCCGATCGCTGCGATCGAGGGCCTGCAGCATCTTGTGCAGGGATTGCTGGCGGCTGGTGTCATCATCGGCAGCCAGGGCATTTTCACTGTGGATCCGCAGTACCGCCAGCGGGGTGCGCAGCTCGTGGGCCGCCTCGTTGGTGAACTGTTTCTCCCGCTCTATGGTTTCCGCCAGCGCCTGCATCAGCCGGTTGATCTCGTTGGTGAGGGGGGTCAGCTCCTGAGCGCTTGTCTTGAGGCTGAGCGGGCTCAGGTTGGCGGGGTGACGCTCGCTGATGGCCTGGGCCAGCTGGCGCAGGGGGGCCAGCCCGCGGGTGATGAGCCACCAGAGCAGGGCCAGCAGAAAGGGCAGGGTGATCAGCAGCGGCAGCATGGTGAGGGTGGCCATCTTGCTGGCCAGTTCGCTGCGCTCGTCGTCCCGCTCGGCCACCACCAGCCAGGTCTGCTCCTGCTGGTTGTAGAGAGTGAAGGTGCGCCACTGGTGATTATCTTTTTCGACCGTGTCGAAGCCGATAGCCAGGGTGACCAGCGGCTGCTCCGGGGCGCTGGGGGCGCGCAGCAGCAAGCCGCCCTTTTCATCGAGCAGCTGGAAGTAGAGATTGCGTTCGAACTCGTGGCCGTAGGGGGTGATCTCCCGATCTTCGCCGGTCAGGTTGAGGCTGGGGTCTTTTTGCCACTCATCGGGATTTTGCGCCTCCCACTCCTGATAGACGGTGCCGTTGGCGGGCAGCTGCCCCTGCTGGGCCATGTAGCGAGCCAGTAGCTGATTGGTGATGCGGGCCGACTGGGCGAGGCGGGCATCAAACAGCTCCTCCATTTCGTGGCTCGCCTCCATGTAGCCGATAAAGGCGCTGATGGTGAGACTCAGGCTCACCAGCGTCAGGATACCGGTGAGCAGAAAGCGGCGAATGGAGCGCGGACGTTTCATCGTGCGGGTCTCCGGCTTGGCTGTTCGAGCTGGGGAATGATGTAGCCGACCCCGCGAATATTGCGGATAAGGTCGCTGTAGAACTTCTTGCGCAGATGGTGGATATGCACCTCCACCGCGTTGCTCTCGGCCCCTTCATCCCAGCCGTAGAGGCTCTGTTGCAGCTGATCCTTGCTCAGCACCCGGCCGCTCTGGCTGATCAGCTCCTGCAGCAACTTGTATTCATGGGGGGTGAGTTTGACCGCCTCCCCCTGATAGGTGACCTGCTGGGATTCGGGATAGATAAGGATGTCGCCATACTCCAGTATCGCCTGAGCCTGCCCCTTGCTGCGGCGAACCAGGGCGCGCAGACGGGCGTTGAGCTCCTGCAGGGCGAAGGGCTTGACCATGTAGTCGTCGGAGCCGGCATCGAGGCCGACCACCCGATCGTCCAGCGCATCGCGGGCGGTGAGGATCAGCACCGGCAGCTGGTGGCCCTCTCGCCGCAACTTGCGCAGCAGGCTGAGGCCATCGATGTCGGGCAGGTTGAGATCGAGGATCAGGGCGGCGAACTCGTCGCTCTTGAGGGCTGCCAGAGCGGGCAACCCCTGTTGCAGCCAGTCCACCGTATAGCCGCTATGGCGCAGTGCATCCTGCATACCATCCCCCAGCATCACATCATCTTCTACCAGCAGGATCCGCATTCTTTTCTCCCTGTTTGTTGGGTGTCGCGATGGGGCTCAGCACCAGGGCTTGCCGTGGCATAAACAACGCTGCCCACCAGTATGCAAGCTGGTGGGCAGAGTTTAAATAGATCTTTGATCCATCAGGGATTTATAGCTTGGCCAGTTTTTCGCGGATCTCCATCCTGCGCCCTTCATCGGCCACTTCGCGGCCCGGGCGGGCCGGGGCGGCCAGCGCCTTGTCGAGGTAGGTTTTGGCCTCGGCCTTGCGCCCCTGATCCAGCAGGAAGTCGCCATAGAAGAAGTTGGGGTCGATGCCATCCGGATTGATGGCCAGCGCCTGCTTGAGCAGTTGCTCCGCCTTTTCGTCATCGCCAAAGCCGACCGGCCAGCCGGGCACCTGATAGTAGAGCGAACCCAGGCTGGTGTAGGCAGAGCCATCCAGCGCCTTGGGATCCTGTTTGATGGCCAGTTCCAGCTTGGCCTTGGCCTCTTTC
>NZ_QAJD01000088.1:82250-86034 GCF_003061465.1 Aeromonas sp. HMWF017 | reverse complement strand
GGGGTAGAGCGCCTCGACCCCCAGGGTGAACACCGGGGTGAGTTGCTCGCTGCCGAGATCGCCGTTGGCCTGATAGTGCCAGAGGATGAGCCGATCGGCCCCCAAGCTTTCTTTAAGGGCCTCGAGCAGGGGCGCATACTGTTGCTGGCTCGCCATCTGGCTGAGGCGCGGCAGTTGCAATGCCAGATCGGCGATGGGCTCCTGGCGAAGGTTCTGCAGACAGATGAGCCAGAAGCCATCCTGCTCGTGGGCGAGGGCGATATGCCACAACTGGCTGGCAAAGCGCACGGTGATCTTGCCGCCATGGCCGTTGGCCAACAGTTGTTCGATGGGCAGGCGCAGGGCATCGGGCAGTTGGGCAGGCCAGGGGGCGCGCGGTTCGTCGAGCCAGTAGAGCGGGGTTTGCATCACGTCGGTCAGGGCGACCAGCCGTTGACTGCGCAGGTCCAGACGAAAAAAGAGTGGCGTCTGGAGGGCAGGAGGAAGATGACTGAGTGCGGTAGACGACATGAACAAACAACATCCTGTTAAGCAACCGTCGGGGTTGCAAGAATACTGCAAAATGGTGTGAAACAAAATTTCATTGAATTCTAAATTAGAAAAGTCTAATTTATTGCCCATTATCATGTATGAGGAGTCTTGCAGATGAAACGGATCCTGATTATCGGTGGTGTCGCGGGGGGCGCATCGGCGGCGGCTCGTGCTCGTCGTTTGAGTGAAGAGGCAGAGATCGTGATGTTCGAGCGGGGCGAGTTTGTCAGCTTCGCCAACTGCGGTCTGCCCTATCACATCGGGGGCGATATCCCCGACCGGGATGCCTTGCTGCTGCAGACTCCCCAGAGTTTCAAGCGCCGTTTCAACGTCGATGTGCGGGTCTTCCACGATGTGATTGAGATCGACAAGGCGGGCAAGACCTTGCTGGTGCGCAACCTGCAAACCGGTGAAGAGCAGCGCGAGCATTACGATGTGCTGCTGCTGAGCCCGGGCGCCGCGCCGATCCGTCCTCCTTTCCCCGGTATCGACAGCCCCCATGTTTATACCCTGCGCAACATCCCGGATATGGATCGCATTCTGGCGGCTCTGCATCACGATCAGCCGCGCCACGTCACTGTGGTGGGCGGCGGTTTTATTGGACTTGAGATGATGGAGGCGCTGCATCAGCGCAAGCTGGATGTCACCCTGCTGGAGTTGGCCGATCAGGTGATGGCACCGGTGGACAAGGAGATGGCCAACATGCTCCATGCCCGCATCCGGGAAGAGGGGATCGACCTGCGCCTGCGCACCGGCCTCACCGCCATCGAGAGTCTGGATCTGCCTGCCGAGAAGACCTCCGCCGTACCGACCGCCAAAAGCGGTGGCCTGCGCCTGACCCTCAATGACGGTTCCCATCTTGATACCGGCCTGCTGATCCTCGCCATCGGCGTCAAACCCGAAACCCTGCTCGCCGCCAAAGCAGGGCTGGAGCTGGGCCCGCGGGGCGGCATCAAGGTCGATGTTGGGATGCGTACCTCGGATCCCTTCATCTACGCGGTGGGGGATGCGGTGGAAGAGATCGACTTCGTCACCGGCGAATCTGTGCTGATCCCGCTGGCGGGCCCGGCCAACCGGCAGGGGCGCATCGCCGCCGACAATATGCTGGGCCGAGCCGAAACCTACAAGAAGACGCAAGGGACAGCCATCTGCAAGCTGTTCGATCTGGCGGTGGCCAGCACCGGCCTCAACGAGAAGCGACTGGTGCAACTGGGATTGCCGTTCGAGAAGGTCTATGTCCACCCGGGCAGCCACGCCGGTTACTACCCCGGCGCCCATCCGGTCAGCCTCAAGCTGCTGTTTGCCCCGGATGGCAAGATTTACGGTGCCCAGGCCATCGGCAAGGATGGCATCGACAAGCGCATCGACGTGCTGGCGGTGGCCCAGCGTGCCGGTCTCACCGTGTTTGACCTGCAGGATCTGGAGCTCACCTATGCGCCGCCATTCGGGTCGGCCAAGGATGTGATCAACATGGCGGGCTTTGTGGCAAGCAACCATCTGAAGGGGGACACCCTGCTCTGCCACGTGGCCGAGGTGCAGGCTCGTAACCCCCATCAGCTGGTGGTGGATGTGCGCAATGGCCCGGAGCTCGACAAGCTGGGCCGCATTCCGGGGGCGCTGCATATCCCCCTCGACGAGTTGCGTGGTCGCCTCCATGAGTTGCCCAAAGAGAAAGAGCTGCTGATCAGCTGTCAGGTCGGGCTGCGCGGCCATGTCGCCTGCCGCCTGCTGAGCCAACACGGCTTTAAAGTGAAGAATCTCTCCGGCGGCTTTAAAACCTGGCAGATGGCCACCGCCGAGTAACCGTTTTATTTCTGTGCCTGTTTGCCCCTCTCCCTTGTGCGTGCAAGATGAGGGGCTTTTTGTTTCTGCTTTTCGCCCTTCTTGCATTCCCCTCGTTGCTGCAATATTTCGACACACTTTATTTCCTGTGCCGGACAAAATTAACGTTTTGTTCAGGGGATGGGTGCTATAACCCCTGCCTCGTTCATGATGAACCGTGTAGTAGGGAGAGTGACATGCTGGATATGCTGATGGCCATTTGGCATCAGGATTTTGACGCCCTGGTTCAGATGCAGGCGGTACCCCTGCTGATCAGTTGCCTGATGCTGGTACTGCTGCTGGAGTCCGCATTCGTCTTCCTGCCCCTGCCGGGGGACAGCCTGGTACTACTGGCCGGTGGGTTGGTTGGCATGGGTGTGTTTGGCCCTGAAGTGACTCTTGTCTATCTGCCGTTGGCTGCAGGCATAGGTTCTGTGCTCGCCTACTGGCAGGGGCGGGCCCTGCAGCGCACCCGCTTTATGGATCATATCGAACGGATGTTGCCTCCCGACAGCCTGCCCAAGGCGACCCGGCTGCTGAAAAAGTACGGTTTTCTGGCGATGTTCTCCTCCCGTTTTATCCCGTTTGTGCGGGTGCTGACCCCCATGCTGATGGGGATTGGCCGCCTGAGCGTGCTGCGGATGTGCGTAGCCAGCTGTGCCAGTGCCTTTATGTGGGCGCTCTGCCTCAGTTTGGTGGGCAAACTGGCGATGAATACCCCCTTCTTCCTCCACCACAGCGAACTGTTGACCCGGGCCCTGCTCATTACCTCGCTGGTGCTGTTTCTGGCGGCCGTCATGGCCATCCTGTTTCGCTGGTTCAAAGGCGGAGCAAAAAACGAGACCAGCCACGACTAGATGACAACCCTTGCCGCACTGGATCAGTGGGCAAGGGGGTTCTCGTGCTGCAGGGGCGCGGAATTGTGCCCATTCGGGTAATGAGCTTTGTGTCGGGTGAGCAGGATGCCTTATCCTGTTTCCAGCCACGCTGCGTTTGCAGTGCTCCAACTCGGGATGGAACCTATGCGCCTCTTCGACTCTCCCTCTGCTTCTCACCGCTCTACCGCCGGAACCGGCGCTCTGCGCCGCCGCTGCTCGGCCCTGCTGCTATCCGGGCTGACAGGTTTGCTGCTGGCTGGTTGTGGCCCTGACAAGCCCGCCAGCCAAGTACCGACCACAGAATCCACTGCGCAGCAGGAGGCCGGGGCGCCAACTTCTGTAGTGCAGGCCAATGCCCGCCAATATCGCGATGCCCCGGCGCTGGCGCTGGTCTTCTCCGGCCCCTTGGCGCCCAAGGCCAATTGGCAGAGCTGGCTTTCGGTCAGCGAGGGGGGCAAGCAGGTGCAGGGGGAGTGGATCCTGGCCGACGATGGTCGCACCCTCTATTTCCCGAACGTGCAGCCCGACAAAAGCTATGAGGTGAGCCTCAAGGC
>NZ_QAJD01000088.1:77099-82240 GCF_003061465.1 Aeromonas sp. HMWF017 | reverse complement strand
GCTTCGTTTACCGCCAGTGGCATGGTATTGCCGCTGCGTCAGGAACTTCGCTTGCCCATCAGCGCTGTCAATGTGGACGAGGTCAATATCGATTTCTTTCGGGTCGATGCGGAATATCTGCCCCGTTTTCTGGCGGAATATCGCCCCGGTGCCGGCATGGGTAACTGGGAGCTTGAGCAGATCACCCAGCGGGCCAAGCGGGTATTCAGTGGCCGCTATGCGCTGGAGCTCGATGCCAACCGGCGCGAGACCCGCCTTATCAATGTAAAGGAGCCGCAGTTGGCGGAGGCTGGCGTCTACTTTGCGGTGATGTCGCCCCTTGGCAACTACGACTGGCGCAAGGAGACCACCTATTTCGCGGTGAGCGACATGGGGCTCAGTGCCCGCCGTTACCGCGATCAGCTGGAGGTGTTTGTCAGCTCTTTGGCCAGCGCCGACCCGCTCAAGGATGTGCAGCTCTCCCTGCTCGACGAGAAGGGCAACCGGCTGCAGGTGCAAACCACTGATCCGCAGGGCCATCGTCGCTTCGATCAGGTGCAGGGGGCTCGCCTGCTGCTGGCCGAACAGGGCAACCATCTGGCGGTGCTGCGCCTCGATGGGGCTGCGCTCGATCTCTCCACCTTCGATCTCGGCACCCAGCCCTGGCAGGCCCAGCAGTTGTATCTCTTTAGCGGGCGCGATCTCTATCGCCCCGGCGAGCGGCTCGACAGCGAGATCCTGCTCAAGGGGCAGGATGGCCAGCTGCTGCCGGGGATGGCGGTGGAGCTGGAGGTGAAACAGCCGGACGGTCAGCTGCTCGAACAGAAACGGCTGCTGCCGGACAATTTGGGCGCGGCCCACTACGGTCTGCGTCTGCCGGACGATGCGCCGCTCGGGCGCTGGACCATCAACCTCAAGACCGCCGCTGGCAGCCGCTTCGAGTGGCCCTTCTTGGTGGAGGAGTTTTTGCCAGAGCGCTTGAAACTGCAGCTTGGCAAGGGGCCGGATGGTGAAGTGACGGATCTGGACGCCTCCCTCACCCTGCCGCTGCAAGGGGACTATCTCTACGGTGCGCCGGCGAGCGCCACCAAGGCGAAGGCGGAGGTGAAGATCAGCCGCGCCACCATGCCCTTTACCCAGTGGCAGGAGTTCACTCTGGGTGACGTACTGCTCGCCGAGCAGGCCAAGGATCTCGAGGCGCGCAGTCTCACCCTCGATGCGCAGGGGCAGGGGACTTTTTCGCTTACTGATGAGCTCGATGGGGTGCGAGCCCTCGGGCCGCTGGAGGTGGCCTATCGGGTGTCGCTCGCCGAGCCCGGTGGCCGCGCCGTTAATCGCAGCCGTACCCAGTATGGCTGGCCCGCGGGCAGCCAGTGGCCGGCACTCAAGGCCGACTTCGTGGCGGATCGGGTGGAAGGGGGCAAGCCGCTCCCCTTCCAGATCCTCAACCTCGATGAGCAAGGCCAACCGGTGGCGGGGGCGGTGAAGGTGCGCCTTATCAACGAGTACCGCGACTACTACTGGCACTACGCCGATGGGGAGGGGTGGAAGTACGAGTTCAACAGCCAGCCCTATCTGGAGCAGGAGCAGACCCTGCAGCTGGACGGCAAGGGGCCGACCCCGCTCACGCTGCAACTGGCGGCGGGCTGGTATCGATTGGAGGTGGAGAACAGTCAGGGCCATCAATCGAGCCTGCGGGTGGAGATCGGCAGCTACGCCTGGGGCGGCGGTGGCGAGCAGGCGCGGCCTGACAAGATTGCCATCACCCTCGACAAGCGCGCCTATCTGGCGGGTGACAAGGCCAAAGTGACGCTGGTGGCCCCGCGCCCCGGCAAGGGCTTGCTGATTGTGGAAGATGGCGACGGCCTGCGCTGGTGGCAGCGTATCGAGCTCAAGGGCGCCGGTGGTGATGTTAAGGATGCCCGCGGCGAGTTCGAGATCCCGATCAGCCCCGAGTGGCTGCGCCATGACTTGCATATCTCGGCCCAGATCGCCGCGCCAGACAGCGCCTCCAAACCGGTCGGCAGCCAGCAGGGACAGAGCCTGCGCTCGGTCGGACTGGTGCCGCTCACCCTGGACCGGGAAGTGCGCCGTCTTCCGCTCACCCTGAGCGCGCCTGATAAAGCGGTGCCGCTCACCCGGCTCGAAGTGACCGCCACCTCTACCCCCAACAGTCAGGGACGGGTGGTGCTGGCCGCGGTGGATCGGGGCGTGCTCAACATCAGCGACTACCAGCCCCTCGACCCGTTCGAGATCTTCTTTGGTCGCAAGCGTTTCTCCCAAGATTTGTTCGACAACTACGGTCAGGTGATCCCGCCGCAAGATGGCAAGCTGGCTCGTCTCAACTACGGGGGCGATCGGGCGCCGCTGAAAAAAGGCGGCGCGCTGGAGAGCCGGGTCGAGATCGCCGCACTGTGGAGTGGCGAGGTGAGCTTTGATGAGAGCGGCAAGGCGGTGATCCCGCTCGATTTGCCCAACTTCAACGGCGAGTTGGCGCTGATGGCGCTGGCCTGGAATGAGCAGCAAGTTGGTGAGGCCGAGCGTGCCGTCAAGGTGGTGGCGCCCTTGGTGGCCGAAATTGGCTGGCCGCGCTTTGGCGCCAGAGGGGATGAGACCCGGGCGCTGGTGCAACTGCGCAACATGAGTGGCGAGGATCAGACCCTCTCCCTTGCCTGGACCCTCAATGGCGGGCTCAAGGCAAATGGCGAGTTGCCCGGCACCCTGTCCCTTAAAAATGGCGAGGAGCAGTGGCTGACCCTGCCGCTCACCGTGACCGGGGCAAGCGGCGTGGCAAGCCTGCAGTTGGCGGCCAGCGGCAAGGATTTTTCCATCAGCCGCGACTGGTATTTGCCGCTGCGCTCCCCCTGGCCTGCCGAGACTCGCCAGCGCTACCAGATGCTGGCCCCCGGCCAGCAGATGAGCTTTGCGCCAGCTGATCTGACCGGGCTGGATCGTGCCAACCTGCAGGGGCTGCTCAGCCTCTCTGGCACCCCGCCTTGGGATCCGGCAGCCCAGTGGCAGGCGCTGGCCGATTACCCCTACGCCTGTCTGGAGCAGACCCTGTCACGGGCCTGGCCCTATCTGCTGACCACGGCCGATGAGCGGGCCGCCTGGAGCAAACCCGCAGAGGGCAAGAAAGCGGCGAGTGAGGCGGATGTGCAGCGTGCCCTGCTGCAACGGCTGCAGCGGTTGCAACTGCCAAGCGGTGGCTTTGGCCTCTGGGATGGTCGCTCCGACGAAGAGCAGTGGCTCACCGCCTATGCCGCCGACTACCTGCTGGCGCGCAAGGAGGCGGGTGATGCTGTGCCGGAGGCGATGCTCAATCAGGCGCTGAACCGGCTGCAAAGCTATCTTACCGACAGCCAGTATGGCGAGCGCTGGAGCAGAGCCCCCGAGCACAGCCGGCTTGCCTATCAGGCTTACAGCGCCTATGTGCTGGCCCGGGTGGGCAAGGCACCGCTCGCTACCCTGCGACTTATCTGGGAGCAGCAGGCTGATCACGCTCGCTCCGGTTTGCCGCTCTTGCACCTCTCGCTGGCGCTCTCGGCCATGGGGGATGAGCAGAACGCCGCCAAGGCCCTCAGCCGGGCATTGGCGACCGAACGCGGGGATGACTATCTGGGGGATTACGGCTCACCGCTGCGCGATCAGGCCCTTGAGCTCTCCTTGCTTCGTCAGCACAAGCTGGCTGCGGAGCGCTGGCCTGATCTCAGCGCCAAGGTAGCCGATACCCTGGCCCATCGTCAGTGGCTCAGCACTCAGGAGCGGCTCGCTCTGTTGCGACTGGCCCGTTTCGATCCTGCCGTCGACTGGCAGGCCAAGGTAACTTCCTCTCTTGGCAGTGAATCCCTGAGCGGTTCGGCTCCGCTACAGCAGGGTGCCCCCGAGGCACTGGCGGCGAGCACCGTCACCAACGAGGGCAAGGGATCCCTCTATGTGCAGCGCACTCTGGTCGGTTACCCCGAACAGGCACCGGCACGGATTAGCAAAGGGATGAGTGTGACCCGCAGCTGGTTCAACAGCGACGGTCAGCGGTTTGAGCCCGCCACAGTGAAGGTGGGCGATCTGGTGGTGGTACGGCTCAATGTCAGCAGCGAATCGGCGGTGCCCGATGCCCTGCTGGTGGAGATGGTGCCCGCTGGCTTCGAGCTGGAGAACCCGGCCCTTGGCAACAGCATCAAGCTCGAAGAGCTCTCCATCGAGGGGAAACCGGCGTGGCAGAGTGAGTGGAACGACTATCTCAAGCATCAGGAGTTTCGCGATGACCGCTACACGGCAGCGCTGGATCTGAGCGAGGGGAGCAACCAGCAACTGGTCTACCTGATGCGGGCGGTGACGCCGGGCCGCTATCAGGTGCCACCGACCCAGGTGGAGGATATGTACCGGCCTGAACTGCGGGCTGTGGGTGAGGATATCCACGAGGTGCGTATCTCTGAGTAACAAACCCTCCCTTGAGCGGGTTCGCCCGCTCACTTTTTGGCTGCGTGGTTGGCTGAGCCTGGGTCGCAGTGGCCGCGCAGGCTGGCGCTGGCTTGGCGGTCTGCCGCGCTTGCTGCACTTTTCGGTGCTGGGAGTTGTAGCACTGCTGCTGTCATTGCTGGCGCTGGATCGCATTTTCCCGCCGCCGCCACTAGACCCCGCCTACGCACGGGTGGTGCTTGACATGAAAGGGCGACCGCTGCGCGCCTTTGCCGATACCAGCGGCGTGTGGCGCTACCCCGTGACCCTGGAGCAGGTCTCCCCCCGCTATATCGAGGCGTTGCTGGGTTACGAGGATCGCTACTTCTGGCGTCATCCCGGGGTTAATCCGGTGGCCATGGTGCGCGGGGTCTGGCAGTGGCTGCGTTACGGGCGCGCCGTGTCGGGTGGCTCGACTCTTACCATGCAGGTGGCCCGCCTCATCGAGCCCTACCACCGGAGCGTGCCCGGCAAGCTGCGTCAGATGGCCCGTGCGCTGCAACTGGAGTGGCACTACGACAAGCGCACCTTGCTCACCGTCTACCTCAACCGGGCGCCGTTTGGCGGCAACCTGGAGGGGGTGCAGGCGGCAAGTTTTGCCTATCTCGGCAAGAGCGCCGCCAAGCTGACCTATGCCGAGGCGGCGCTGTTGGCGGTGCTGCCGCAGGCTCCAAGCCGCAACCGGCCGGACCGGCATCCCGAGC
>NZ_QAJD01000088.1:75988-77062 GCF_003061465.1 Aeromonas sp. HMWF017 | reverse complement strand
GAGCCGGTGTGGTTGGAGGGACGTATCGAGCCGGTGCTGGCCCGCGGTCACTTCACGCCGATGGAGGCGCCGCTCTTTGCCCGCCTCGCCGCCGATAATCAGACCGGGGCGCTGGTGCACACCACCATCGACGGGGATCTACAGCGCTGGCTGGAGGGACGGGTGGCGAGCTACATTCGCCGCTTCCCCGAGCAGACCTCAGCGGCGTTGCTCTTGGTAGATAACAAAACCATGGCGGTGCGCGCCTATGTGGGCAGCGCCGAGTATGGCAATTTGCGCCGCCACGGTTATCTGGACATGGTGCAGGCGATCCGCTCCCCGGGATCCACCCTCAAGCCCTTTATCTACGGTCTGGCGATGGATGAGGGGCTGGTGCACTCGGCCTCCCTGCTCTCCGACGCGCCAAGGCTCGGGTCTGACTATCGCCCCGCCAACTTTTCCGGCGCCTTTCAGGGGCCGGTGACCCTCGCTCAGGCGCTGCAGCAATCCCTCAACGTGCCGGCGGTGCAGGTGCTGGAGGCGCTCGGGCCCGACAAGCTGGTCAGCCGTCTCGACAATGCCGGGGTGCGGCTGGCGCTCTCCGACAAACCCAATCCGGCCATCGCGCTGGGGGCGGCGGGTATTCGGCTCGAGCAGCTGGTGGCGCTCTACAGTGCGCTGACCCGGGAGGGGCAGGTGGCAATGCCGGTCTGGCTGGCGGGGCAGCAGGCGGTGTCACGTCCCTTGCTGAGCCCGGGAGCGGCCTGGATCATCTGGCAGATCCTGAGCGCGCAGGGGCGCGCGGATCAGCCCTTTGCCAGCGAGGCGACCGGCCGGGTCAACCGACTGGCCTGGAAGACCGGCACCAGCTATGGCTATCGCGACAGCTGGGCCATGGGGGTCTCCGGTCGCTGGACCATCGGCGTCTGGCTGGGGCGCCCCGACGGCACCCCTTTGCCCGGTTTTTACGGCCAGAGCGCGGCGGTGCCGCTGCTGCTCTCGGTCTACTCACGGCTGGCTGACAACAGCCCCCTGCCGGCACAACCCAACACGGTGAGCGAGGCCGAGATTTGCTGGCCGCTGGGGCGCAAGGCG
>NZ_QAJD01000088.1:68898-75972 GCF_003061465.1 Aeromonas sp. HMWF017 | reverse complement strand
GCGCCAGAGCGCCTGGTTGCTGGAAGGGCGCGATCCTCCCACCTTGCCGGATCCCATGGACTGGCCCTCGCCGCTGCGCCAAGTGGCGCTGACCGCCGAGGGCAAGCCGACCCTGGCCCGCTGCCAGGATGCGGCGCAATCCGGTTTTCGGGCGCTCTGGCCGTTGTCGCTGGAGCCTTGGCGGTCACCTGGTGAGCGACGGCAGGCGCTGCTCGCCAGCGGCTGCGCGGGGGAAGGGCAGAGCGCCGAGCTGCAGGCCCCCATTCGCATCGTGGCGCTGGGGGAGGGCAACCTTATCCGCAGCCAGCGCTATCGGTTGCAGCCCAAGGTGCTCGGCGGTGTCGGCAAGCCAGCTTGGTTTCTCAACGGCCAGCGGCTGCGCTGGGATGGGGATCAGGTGCTGAGTGTGGCGGGTCGTTATCAGCTGGTGGTGGTGGACGAGGCGGGTAACAGCGATCGCATCGAGTTTCGCGTGGTGCATCCTGACAGTGATGCCGGCACCATCACCCGTTGAGCGTTTTGCCGACAGCCATTGAGGTGAATGTAATTAACTATTTGAAATGCATCAATATTTGATTGGATGAATTAATTTGTGAATAATTACGAATTCATTCAAATCCAATCGGGAGTTCTCTTTTGCTGCGTGTTCTGTGTCCCTTGCTGGTGCTGATGAGTTCGGGTTGTGCCACAACCAATCATGGTGATCACCATGTTTCTCCTGAACGTACCGGGTTCTATTCACCTTTCGAACCTGCTTCCGAGAGTTTTGCTCGTTGCAATCAGAAACAGTTTGCCTGTACCCCTGCCAATATCCGCCGTGACAGGGCGATGGAGGCGCGCAGGCAGGCGCAAGAGCGGGCCAATCACCGGGGTGATGATTGGTAGGCCGCAGAAAACGAGAGGGGTTGGCAGATGCCAACCCCTTTTTCATTCCGACGGTTCAGCCCGGTTGGCGCAGATGGCCGAGCCGGGTGAAGAAGTGCTGGCTCTTGCGTTGGTGAAAGTGGCTCTTCTTGATGGGATGGAAGATGAGGTTGCTTTCGGGATGGCTCGCCTTTAACTGATGGAGCATCGCCACGGCGGGCAGGCTGGTGCTGACCAGGGTGGTGAGTGGCATGCTGAGGGTCTCGGGCCCGAGTAGTTGATTGAGCCCTTGCTGAGCCTGCTCAAAGCGGGTCAGGGCCGCCGGGTCGGCATAGCCGCTACCCAGCATGGTGAGCAGGTTGTCGATGGCCATATGAAATGCGGCCAGCTGTTGGCGAAAGCCGCTGCGCCCGCGCAGGGCAATCAGCTCTGCAAACGGAATGTCGGCCAGGTGAGTGGGCACTTGCAAAGGGATCTCAAGGTGGAAGCAATCCTGACCACCGCGATTGTGGTAGCGGGATTCGAGCAGGTGGAGCAGGCGGTCGAGATAGTCGTGATCGGTAATGAGCGCCCCGTCATTGGCGAGTGCCCACTCACGGGCGAGACGCATGGAGAGCAGATTGGCAAAGCGTCGCGCCATTCTGATCCCCCCCTCATCCCGGGTCGCAAAGCCGTGAGTCAGGCAAAAGCCGTGCAGCCGCTCCAGCCCCGCCTGATCTGGGCAGAAGCAGTCGTGGTTGGCCTCCTGACGCCAGCGACCAATCAGTTCCTTGTTGCCAAACACCTTGTGGCGGACGAAATCGGGGGCCACCAGGCCGCTTATCTGGCTCTCCAATTGCGGGGTAATGGCGGCAAAAAAGGCGGCATCGGGCCGCTCGGCTAGCAGATCGCTCTGCTGTTGAAGGGTATCGAGCAGGGCGGTGAGACCGCTCTTTTCGCTGACGGTGAAGACAAAGGCAAGCCGCTCCAGATAGAGCAAGGCAAATTTGAGCCAGAGCTCGTCGCGTACCTCCATGCCGGGGTAGTAGATATAGGTCTTCATCGGATCAGTCTGTTGTCAAAAATCTGGCGAGGCGCAGGGTCGGGAATATACGCAAGATTGGCGCTGCACGGCAAACACTGCGTGGGGTAATGTGAGCAAACGCTCATCCAGTAGGCGCTGGCCACAAAGTTCTGATATAATTCGCGCCCTTAAATCAAGGTCACCCGAGTCATTACCATGAAGTTCATTATCAAGCTGTTCCCGGAAATCACCATCAAGAGCAAGTCGGTTCGCCAGCGCTTTATCAAGATCCTGCAGGGCAATATCCGCAATGTCCTGCGCCGCTTCGACGACGATGCCCGCGTACGGATGGATTGGGACAAGCTGATCGTGAGCTCCCGCAATGACCAGTTCCGCGAGCAGGCTATCGAAGCTTTGGCCTGTATTCCGGGCATTCAGGCCTTCCTCGAGGTTCAGGCCAGCAAGTTTACCGATCTGCACGACATCTTCGAGCAGGTGAAAGCCGTATGGGGCGACCAGCTCAAGGGCAAAACCTTCTGCGTGCGCGCCAAGCGCCACGGCAAGCATGAGTTCTCCTCCCTCGAGGTTGAGCGCTATGTGGGGGGCGGTCTGAACCAGCACTGCGAAAGCAATGGTGTGCGCCTCAAGAACCCGGATGTGAAGATCAACCTAGAGATCGACGGCGAGGAGCTCTTTATCGTCAGTGCTATTCATCAGGGTCTGAGCGGCATGCCCATCGCGACCCAGGAAGATGTGCTGAGTCTGCTCTCCGGCGGTTTTGACTCCGGCGTGGCTTCGTTCCAGTTCATCAAGCGTGGCTGCCGAGTGCACTACTGCTTCTTCAATCTTGGTGGTGCGGCCCACGAGATCGGCGTCAAGCAGGTGGCCTATCACCTGTGGAACCGTTTCGGCTCCTCCCATCGGGTACGTTTCACCGCTGTGGACTTCGAGCCTGTGGTTGCCGAGATCCTCGAGAAGATCGACAACGGTCAGATGGGCGTGGTGCTCAAGCGGATGATGATGCGTGCTGCCGCCAAGGTGGCCGATGAATTCCAGATCCCGGCGCTGGTGACCGGTGAGTGTGTGGGTCAGGTCTCCAGCCAGACTCTCACCAACCTGAACGTGATCGACCGGGTCACCGACAAGGTGATCCTGCGCCCGCTCATCACTTGGGACAAGCCGGATATCATCAGCGAAGCCCGCCGCATCGGCACCCTGGAGTTCGCCGAAACCATGCCGGAGTACTGTGGCGTCATCTCCAAAAAGCCGACCGTGAAGGCCGAGCTCTCCCGCATTGAAGAGGAAGAGGCCAATTTTGACTTCTCCATTCTGGACAAGGTGGTCTCTGAGGCCCGTTACCTTGATATCCGCCGTATCGGTGAAGAGACTGCCGCTGAAGTGCAAGAGGTGGAAACCACCCAGGTGCTGGGCGCTGACGAGGTGATCCTGGATATCCGCTCTGCCGACGAACACGACGAGAAGCCGCTGGTGGTGGAAGGTCGTGAAGTACTGCATATCCCCTTCTTCAAGCTGGCCACCGCCTTTGGCGATCTGCCCAAAGAGAAGACCTACCTGCTCTACTGTGATCGCGGCGTGATGAGCAAGCTGCAGGCGCTCTATCTGAAAGAGAAGGGCTTTGACAATGTCAAGGTGTACCGCCCGTAAGCGTGTTTTTCACCTTCACTAAAAAATCCGGCCAATGTGCCGGATTTTTTATTTCACAGAGTGAGCCCTGACTATCAGGGACAGGGAACCGGAGTGAAGGAGTCTTGCCCCTGACAACGCCAGCCCATTTCCGCCTCCCGCATCTGCCACAGGTTGTTGCTGCGATAGAGGGTCAGAATGTAGATCATGTCGCTCTTGCTGCCGTCGAGGGCGACCGAGAGCACCAGATCATTGTCCAGTTGCTGGGCATGGATGCGACTGGGTGTGTCACCATGACCGACGAATCGCAGAGCTACCTCACGGTAGTCATTAACCCAGTTTTGCTGTTGATGGCTTGCCTGGCGTATCTGCTGGTTGAACTGCTGCACCGGCGCCGAGGCCAGTCGTCCAAATACCACTTGTGCTTCGGCGTGGGCTGCCGTCACGTTCGCCAGGAGGAGGGTGATAAGCATACCGATTTTGCGCATGAGAAGTTCCGGCTAACAACGACTGCTTCTATGACAACAGAAAAGCCTATTTGGTTCAACGCGCGGCCCACAGCGACATGATGACGCTGTGGGCCTGCTCTCAATTGCGTTGCAGCGAGAAGGTGGGCAGCGACAGATGCCAGTAGATAGCAGCTACCCGCAGGCCAAACACGGCCGTCATGCAGATGAGCATGGCCGTTACCCTGTCCATGTTGGCCTCAAGCGCCAGGGTATAGAGAATGCCGCCAAGGATACAGGCGGTGGCATAGATCTCTTTTTGCAGCACCATGGGCACCTCCCGCGCCAGTACATCGCGGATCATGCCACCGGCTACCCCGGTCATGGTGCCCATGATCACGGCAATCAGCCCTGGGGTGCCGAAATTGAGGGCCTTCTGGGCACCGATAACGGTAAAGAGGGCCAGTCCGAAGGCATCCGCCACCGGCAGCACATACCATGGCATCCTGCGGGGCAGCTTGACCATCCACATACCGATCAGCGCCGTCGCAATGACGACCCAGATATAGAGGGGATCGCGCACCCAGAACACGGGGGTGGCTCCCAGGATCATGTCACGGATAGTGCCGCCGCCGATGGCAGTGACCGCCGCCAAAACCATGACGCCAAACCCGTCCATTCTGAGTCGTCCAGCCACCAATACCCCTGAAAACGCGAATACCGCAGTACCAAACATGTCGCTGATGTAAACAATCTGCTCAACCAGTGTCTGCATGGAGAACAACTCACGCCAAATTGTTGATGGGGCCGCGATTTTAGGGGCTGGTGAGCCCAATCGCCAACAGTGCTCGACAAAATTGAGAGTCGGGACGGATTTTTTCTCGCGGCATGAACCGGGTGAGGCTCGTGCGTGCCCGCAGCTCTCCGCCGTTGGCGGGCTTTAGAAGGTTGAGTCCCATCACAGGTTTAGACCCAATTTTTTTCTTAAGTTTCCCCTCGACTCGCCGATAAATAAGGTAAGCGGCGTTAATGCGATGAAGCGTTGAAAAAAATGCTAAAGACATCCAAAAACGAGCCGTTAAATAAGACGCATCGGGCACAGAAAATAATAAAGCTCGAGCAAATAGAAGAGTAAATTTAATAGCTTAGGAGAATAGTCATGGGCCTTTTTATCAACACTAACGTTTCATCACTCAACGCTCAGCGTAATATGATGAATGCGACCAAATCACTGGATACTTCCTACACTCGACTGGCATCTGGTTTGCGTATCAACAGCGCCAAAGATGATGCTGCGGGTCTGCAAATTTCCAACCGCTTGACCTCTCAGATCAACGGTCTGGATCAAGGTAACCGTAACGCTAATGATGGTATCTCTCTGGCACAAACTGCGGAAGGGGCCATGGATGAAGTGACCGGCATGCTGCAGCGTATGCGTACTTTGGCACAACAGTCGGCTAACGGTTCCAACTCTGCCAAGGATCGTGAAGCACTGCAAAAAGAGGTCGATCAACTGGGAGCAGAGATCAACCGTATATCTACCTCTACCACATTTGCGGGGACCAAGTTGCTCGATGGTTCTTTCACTGGGAGCTTCCAGGTTGGGGCTGATGCCAACCAAACCATTAGTTTCAGTTTGAGTCAAAATGCGGGCTTTAGCATTTCGGGTATTGCTGAAGCTGCTGCAACTACGATTACGGTACTGAATGCTGCTAGTGCACAGACCACAGTCGCTTTGAGTAATATCTTCACTGGTGGGGGAGTTGGCGGCATCAGTATTAGCACTCAGAGTAAAGCTCAAGAGGTTTTGGCAGCAGCAGATGCAATGTTAGCTGTTGTAGATGGCAAGCGTGCTGAGCTGGGGGCAGTACAGAACCGGATGGATTCGACCATTCGCAACCAAGCCAATATCTCGGAAAACGTCAGCGCAGCTCGTTCCCGTATCCGGGATGCAGACTTTGCTATCGAAACGGCCAACATGACCAAACAGAATATTCTGCAACAGGCGGCATCCAGCATCCTGTCACAGGCCAACCAGAGACCTCAGTCAGCACTTCAACTGCTGCAAGGCTAACAAAAGAAAACAGGGCGGTTGTTCAGGCCGCCCTGGTCAAGAGATGGAACAAAGGGGTGTTCGGGTTCGCACTCTGTTCTATCGGGAGAGATATAATTCTCTACTAGTAATGCCAAGTGTTGTCCAGCTGTTCAGTTCTGTCACGCTTGGTCATATTCTCCTGAGCATATGCTCATTTTTAGGCCGGTTCTCCGGCCATTTTTTATTGTGTCGCCAAATTGGCGTCACTCCTCCTAGTGTTTGCATACATCATGCCAAAATTATATTTCCTCAGGCTCATCTATGGGCATGGCTGGAAGGCTCTCCCATAGGAGGGTGGGGTGATTGAGTATGTTACCCCTCACAGGAGAAGACTTGCCGCTATCGGCAACAATTTTCCTAAAGCTTGGCTAAATTCTGCCGCTAAAAAGATGACGCAATCGAGGGGTGTTCGGAATCCAACGTTTGCATAGCTGCGGGTAGTCTGTCTGTTCAAACAGGTACCCGCCAGAAGAGAGAGGCTAGTTCAACCTCCTCTTCTACGGTGGGTCGTCACTCAGTTATGGTGACGCAACCCGCAGTCGCATGTTCTTCGGGAGAATTTATTATGGCCATGTTCATTAACACTAATACGTCATCACTGAACGCCCAGCGTAATTTGATGAATACCACCAAATCTCTGGATACCTCGTATACCCGTTTGGCATCCGGTTTGCGTATCAACAGCGCAAAAGATGATGCTGCGGGTTTGCAGATCTCCAACCGTTTAACTTCTCAGATCAATGGTCTGGATCAGGGTAACCGTAACGCTAATGATGGTATCTCTCTGGCACAAACGGCTGAAGGCGCAATGGATGAAGTGACCGGCATGCTCCAGCGCATGCGCACCTTGGCGCAACAATCTGCCAACGGTTCCAACTCAGCCAAGGATCGTGAAGCGCTACAAAAAGAGGTCGATCAGCTGGGTTCTGAAATTAACCGCATTTCGACCGATACCAGCTTCGCCGGTACCAAGTTGCTGGATGGTAGTTTCACCGGTACCTTCCAAGTCGGTGCCGATGCGA
>NZ_QAJD01000088.1:45102-68888 GCF_003061465.1 Aeromonas sp. HMWF017 | reverse complement strand
TGCTGCAGTCGGTATCACCACAATTTTTGTCGGTGCAAGCAGTATTAGCATCAGTAGCCAGAGTAATGCTCAAAACGTTCTGGCAGCAGTAGATTCGATGCTAGGGGTGGTTGATGGCAAGCGGGCCGAACTTGGTGCAGTTCAAAACCGCTTGGATTCGACCATCCGCAACCAAGCCAACATCTCTGAAAACGTTAGTGCTGCTCGCTCTCGTATCCGCGATGCGGACTTTGCAATCGAAACCGCAAACATGACCAAGCAAAATATCCTGCAGCAGGCTGCGTCCAGCGTCTTGGCTCAGGCCAACCAGCGTCCGCAATCTGCATTGTCCTTGTTGGGATAACAATGCTGGAGCCTCATTAAGTATGAAAAAGCGGCCTCTTTAGGGTAATGCCGATCAGTTAAGGATCCATTGACCGATCCTTCTGCTGTGTGAAAATCCGAAACCTGTTGATTGGTTTCGGATTTTTTATGCGTATCGCTCAAGCGCTCGACTTCCTCCACGCCAGTAATGCTGCTCAGTTTGAGTCACTCTCAGACCTCATTGCACCCGAGCTCATCACGACGCTGCTCGCCGAAGAGGATGTCGTGACCCTGCGTCGCCGCCGTAGCCCATGGAGCGTCTGGTCTGGGCCATCTTCCGCCATGTCCCCATGACCCAGCTGGTCAATCAGCTCGATATCCTGTTGCCCGACGACCGCCCCTCTCTGGCACCAGCAGGCCAATCATCCCGGTTGGGCCGGGCTGCAACTGCTATCCGCAGGTGCGCATGCTCTGTCAGATGGAGCTGACCAGCCACCTGCTTGTTCAGGCCGTCATGGAGAGCTGCGCCGTCAACGAGATGGTGTTGGCCGAACAGCTTGTCGCACGCACGCCGGACCACTCGCTCACCCTGTTCGACAAGGGGTTTTACTCCCTCGGTCTGCTCCATGCATGGCAGAGTGCGGGCGTAGAGCGGCACTGGTTGCTGCCGCTCAAAAAGGGCACCCAATACGAGATGGTGCGCAAACTGGGGCGCCAGGATGACTGGTCTTGCTGAAAACCAGCCCACAGGCGAGGAAGAAGTGGCCGCACCTGCCGGACACAGTGGAAGTCCGCTTGCTGACCCGACACATCAATGGCAAGGAGCGCCAGGTATTGACCTCAATGGTCGACCCGATGCGCTTCCCGGGCGCCGATATCGTCGAACTGTATGGGCACCGCTGGGAAATCGAGTTGGGCTATCGGGAGATGAAGCACAGCCTGCAACAACACCGGCTGACCCTGCGCAGCAAGAAGGCGGCGGGGATACGGCAAGAGCTGTGGGGCGTGTTGTTGGCGTACAACCTGCTGCGTAGCCAGATGGTGAAGATGGCGGCGAGTCTAAAGGGATTCACGGCGAGTCAGCTGAGTTTTCACATGGCATCGGTGTACCTCATCCATGAACTGAGCTGCATGCCGTACCTGTCACCGGGGAGTATCCCGAAGCGGGTGGCAGAGCTGGAGTTTGTATTGCCGGAGCGAAGGAAGCGGAGTTACCCCCGCAGTGTGAAGGCAAGACCACAAAAGTATGCGGTGCAAAAAGCCAATAAAAACAATGCCAGTCAGGCTTAACTGACTGGCATTAGCCTCTTTAGGCCGCTTTTAATTTTTTATCTTCTATGCACTCCAAACCAGGGCACATTCTAAGCATTTTATCTTATCCAAGAGCACTGCATTTCTCAGAAATCAGACAACAAGCTTGCTAGTGTCAAAGTTTTGGCTGCTCACTTTAGGCGATGTGTCATTCTTAACGGTTGAAATCTGATTCTTCAGATTACTTGCTGTTGTGAGCATTATTTTTCCTAAAGATTGCATCGTTACTGCCGTTAAAGAAGATGAGGCAATCGAGGGGTGTTCGGAATCCAACGTTTGCATAGCTGCGGGTAGCCTGTCTGTTCAAACAGGTACCCGCCAGAAGAGAGAGGCCAGTTCAACCTCCTCTTCTATGGTGGGCCGCAGTCAGATTTGACAGCGCAACCCGCAGTCGCATGTTCTTCGGGAGAATTTATTATGGCCATGTTCATTAACACCAATACGTCATCATTGAACGCTCAGCGTAACTTGATGAATACCACCAAATCATTGGATACTTCGTACACGCGTCTGGCATCCGGTCTTCGCATCAACAGCGCAAAAGATGATGCGGCAGGTCTGCAGATCTCCAACCGTCTGACCTCTCAGATCAACGGTCTGGATCAGGGTAACCGTAACGCCAACGATGGTATCTCTCTGGCTCAAACGGCTGAAGGCGCAATGGATGAAGTGACAGGTATGTTGCAACGTATGCGCACCTTGGCTCAACAGTCTGCCAACGGTTCCAACTCAGCCAAGGATCGAGAAGCTCTACAAAAAGAGGTCGATCAGCTGGGGGCTGAAATCAACCGTATTTCCAAAGATACCAGTTTTGCTGGCACCAAATTACTGGATGGGACTTTTGCTGGCAGCTTCCAAGTTGGTGCTGATGCCAACCAGACTATCGGGTTTAGCCTGACTCAGGGTGCTGGTTTCAGTATTTCAGGCATTGCTGCAGCAGTAACTGCTGCCGGTGGGGCTGCTGTAGCCAGTATTTTCACTAGTGGTTCAACTGTTGGTGGTATCAGCATCAGTTCACAGAGTAATGCTCAAGATGTGCTGGGAGCTGTTGATGCCATGCTTGGAATTGTTGACAGCAAGCGAGCAGAGCTCGGTGCGGTACAAAACCGCTTGGATTCTACCATTCGTAACCAGGCCAATATCTCGGAAAACGTCAGTGCTGCACGCTCTCGTATCCGTGATGCGGATTTTGCGACCGAGACTGCTAACATGACCAAGCAGAATATTCTGCAACAGGCCGCATCCAGTGTCTTGGCTCAGGCTAACCAGAGACCGCAGTCTGCTCTTTCCCTGCTTGGGTAATGGGTAGACTAGGCTGACTAAGATGGGAGAGATAAGATGGCAACCGAAATAGGCAATCTGTCATCTGCCAATGGCGCTTCCTTACAGCTAAGTGACAAGAGCGGCCAAGTGGCCGCTCAACTGCTTTCTGGCACGGTAGAGGATGCTGGGACTGTACAGCAGAAAAGTCAGGAGCAGCCCAAGGGAACTGAGCTTCAACAAGTGCAGAGCCAGGCCGATATTGAAAAACAGGTACAAAACTTGCAGGAATTTGGCAAATTGCAAGGGTGGACCGTTAATTTCAGCATGGAGCAGGAGTCTGGCCAAGTGGTAATAAAGGTAATGGACTCTGATACCCGCTCGGTGATCCGCCAGATCCCTACAGAAGAGTTGATTGCTATCCACAAGCGGATCCAGGCGTTGCAGCAAGGTGAAGCAGGGGCAAACCCTAAACGCGGGCTTTTGTTTGATCGCGAGATTTGAATCGAATTGATGAGGAGAAGATAACATGGCCATTACTTCTGCCGGGGCGGGCTCTGGGCTTGATCTTGAGAGCGTCATCGCTGCTAGCGTGGCGGCCAAGAAGGCCCAGCTACAGAAACCGATTTTAACCAAGCAAAACAGCACCCAGATCAGCATATCTGGTATAGGCCAGCTGAAGTCATCCCTCACCGCATTCACCGATATTCTCGATACCTTGAGCAAACCTGGTGCTTTCAACAAGCGAGCCGTCACCATAACCCAGGATAAAGATAATCCGGTTATGAAGGTGGAGAGTAAAAGTGGTGGCTCCAATGGCCAGTACAATATTACCGTCAATAAATTGGCAACCACTAGCCGTGTTGAAGGTGAATTTGCCAGTTCGACAACTCCACTTGTGACTCAGGATGGTCAGTTGACCTTCAAAGCCGGTGACAAGGAATTCAAGGTTGATGTCAAGGCAGGGGATACTCTGCAAGACATTCGTAAAAGTATTAATAGCAACGGAGATAACTTCGGCCTTAGTGCAAATATCGTCAATACAGCCGATGGTAAGGCAAAATTTGTTATTGACTCTGGGATATCTGGAGATGGCAAAGATTTGGTGATCACTGGCAATAATTCTGAGCTGGATATCTTTGCAACTGGAGCTGCTGGTTCTGCGATGAGCCAGAAGCAAGCCGCTAGTAGTGCTGAAATTACTGTTGATGGTAATACTCTTAAAAGTGATACCAATGTGTTTGACGACTCTATTCAGGACTTAAAATTAACGGTTTTACGTGTATCCGATAAAGAGAGTGATGGCACAACTCTAAAATCCAATAAAGTTGCCATAACAACGGATAAAACTGCTATCCAGGATATGGTTAAGCAGTTTATTGATGGTTATAACGCGCTGCAAGATAAAATGGATGCGCTGGGCAAGCGTAATAGTATCGTTGGTGGAGTTAGACAAGATGATGGTGGTGCGCTTGCTGGTGATGCGAGCACTCGTACCATTAGCAGTTTTATGGCTAATACTGTAACAAATAAAGCTGGTACCAGTACAACTTACTCAACCATCTTTGAAGTAGGTATTAAGATGGACAATAAAGGCAAGTTGTCTCTGGACAAAACAAAATTTGATGAGGCTGTTGATAAAAACTTTGACCAGGTCGTTGGGCTTTTCGGTGGCGAAAAGGGTATTGCTGCAACCTTGAACACAGGTTTAAAAGAGTATTCCAAGTCTGGCGGTATGCTGGATCAACGTACAGATGTTTTGAATGCCGATCTGCGTAGCTTGAACCAGAAGCAGGCCACATCAAACGCTCAATTAGTTAAATACGAAGCTTCACTACGTGCTCAATATGGTAGCCTGGATGCCTTGTTAGTGAAAATGAATCACTCTGCGGCAGCGCTGCAATCATTACAGATTAATAACAAGAAATAAATTCATATAACGAGGAGCAGGCGATGTACCAGCGTAATCTAAAAGCATATAAGGCAACCAGTGTCGCTGCTGACTTGGCTGTTGCCGATCCTCATCGTGTGATTCAACTCATGATGCAAGGTGTACTTGAACGTTTGGCTCAAGCTAAAGGCGCAATTGAGCGTCGTGATATGGAAGCAAAATCTACCGCTGTATCGAAAGCTCAGGGGTTATTACATGGTTTGCAGGATGCTCTTGATATGAGTCAAGGGGCTATTGCTGAAAATCTATATAGCCTCTATTCCTATATGGATGAGCGAATTTGGGATGCGAGTCTTGCATTGGATACTGTCCCGATTGAAGAGGTCATGGCTTTGATGGTAACTATAAAATCTGGTTGGGATCAGTTACCCGATTCTGCTAAACAACAGGGCTATCAAATGAGACAGCAACTGGGTGAGTTGTAATGACCACTTTAGCCTCTCTACAACAAGCACTTACAGAAAACTACGAGCAACTTCAATATCTATTAGCCAGAAAAAGCTATGATGATGCTCTGGTCTATATGGATTATCGGATTTCTTTGATTGATCGTTTGCTGCATCTCGTTGAAAGTGAGCCTTCACTGAAACAAGATGCCACTTTATTTGCGGCATTACTTTTTCAACAAGAAGAAAGCATGAAAAAAGTGGCATCTGATCAGCATAAAATCATTTTCAATGAGTTGTCTGTGATTGGGTTGGCAAGTAAAGCAAAGCAAATTTATAGTGTGAATAGCAAGGAGTTCTGATGTCGGAAAATATTGATGATATTTTGGAAAAAGCTGAAGGAGTTGCTTTACGACTAAAAGAACGTGCAGAGCAAGAGGCTGCCATGTCGGTGGCCTTGCCCCTTCGATTCTCACAGAATATTGCTGCATTTCGTAAATATATTCCCCATATTGCAGATATGTATGAGTCATATCAACCAAGCCGGCCATTTCGTTTTTTTTGTAATGAAAATGGCCAGCCAAATATGGCTTGGATCGATGATGATGTCGCGGTATATGGTGATGAACCGTATCTTATCTGTGAGACGTTGGTTAAAGAGTTCATGGATAAAGGGGGGTTATCCAAGTTCTCATTTAGTCAAGAAGCCAACCCACTCGGATTTATGCACGTTGAGTATCTTAATAAACTCAATGCTTATCTTGATGATATTGCTGTTCGAGAAGAACCATTAAAAAAAGTTCCGACTGAAGTTCCTACCGCACTAGTGTTTGGGGTTGGGTTGGGTTACCACCTTGGTTATCTTTATGAACAATGCAAAATTGGCACTTTATTTCTTTTGGAACCAGATTTAGATCTTTTTTATGCATCTCTTTTTTGTTTCGATTGGGCACCTTTGCTTGATTATTTACATAAAGAGAACCTCGGTCTACATATCTTATTGGGCCAAGATGAAGATACTATCTTTAATGATTTTGCATCGGCTATTCATAGCCGTGGTTCTTTTCTTATCGCTAATGCCTTTATCATGTGGGGTTACCAAAATGATAAAATCAAAAGTTTAATTGAGAGGGTCCAGCAGGAGTATTATCTGCTAGTGATGGGATGGGGTTTTTTTGATGACAATCTGATAGCTCTTTCTCATGCAGTTGATAACGTTGAACGAACTGTTCCATTTTTGGTGCAGGGAGAAAAAATTCCATCGGAATATAATAGAATCCCAGTTTTTGTTATTGCTAATGGTCCATCTTTGGATGCCTCTCTTCCTGTCATTGAAAAGAATAAAGAAAAAGCAATTTTAATTTCATGTGGTAGTGCTATTTCAGCTTTGCATAAAGTTGGTATCAAACCAGATATTCATGTTGAGACTGAACGAACGAAGATTGTTTATGATTTCTTGGTTAATATGAATGACCCCGATTATCTTAGAGACATACTTTTCCTAAGCACGGATGTTATTCACCCCTATTGCTCAACGCTGTTCGACAAATCAGCATTAATGTTTAAACTTAGTGAGCCAGGAATTATTCTCTATCATGTAAATTTCCCTCATCTTCCCAAATATGCTGCATTGGGAGGGGTTAATCCTTTAGTTGGAAATATAGGGGTTAGTGCTCCCATCCATCTTGGCTTTAAAAATATATATTTATTTGGCCTCGATAATGGTTATAAAAATAAAGGGCATTATCACTCGAAATTCAGTGCTTATTATAATAGTGATAAAGGTGCTGAGGTACTTGGTGAGTTGATGTATGGAGACAGCCAGTGGCAGCATGAAGGTAACTTCGGTGGTATTGTATTAAGCAATGCCATGTTTAATACATCCAGAAGAGTTATTGAACAAGTATTAGCTGCGAATGAGCATGTTCAGTGCTTTAACTGCAGCGATGGGGCTAAAATTGCAAAAGCTAGACCATTTCCTGATAGTGAAATTAGTTTGTCACAAATTATAGATAAAACTGATTTAATTAATCAAATTATGCAGTTATCTACCCCGATCCCTTTGTCAAAAGAAGATTTTAAACAATATCTGGATGTTGAGTTTTTCGATATCTTAATCGATAAAATGACGGGCGAGTGGCAACAGGAGTTCTCATCTAGAAATGAGATTAATCAATTAATGCTGCGTAACTTTGGTTATCTCGCACAGATTGCAGGAACTCGTCAAAAACATATATCCCAGATTATGATTGGCTCAATGAACTATGTGTTTACTATATTGAGTTCAATTCTCTATTCTTTTGATGGAGAGGAGAAAACGATGGAGCTGATGAGACCAGCAATCAGTTTATGGTTAGACTTTTTGACGAAAATAAAAGAGATGTACCCAAGAGCTTTCGATAGTGTTGATATGATTGATAATGAATTCATGTCCTTTTTTAGAAAAGAATGATTTTTATTATGTAGTGAACAAGGCGTTATTCTTTATTGTGGGAGGCAAAAGCCTCCCTTTTTATATCAGTAATTCCTTTGGAGATATGGATTTTTTGCATCAAGAAGCCGTGAGTCTTTTTTCAATAGTTGAACAGAAACCAATGCATCTGGCTCCAGCTCATTGGTGCCATCATGATGTTTGATGTGCTCAAATATTCGACAATAGCTTGGGTGCCAACTGAACATACTACTGTAATTCATTTTATAGCTAAATAGGTTGGCATGATGTTGGTAGTCATTTCGATAGTGCCCTGTCGGAGGACAAAAATCGTAAACAGCCATTACGCCCTTGTCTACGAGCAATCTGTCACTATTAGCCGCAATGGTGAATAAATCTTGTGGATCGCATAGATATAAACAAAAACCGAAAATAATCAGGTCGACAGGTTTAATATCAGGTAAACCATCTGCAGTTCCAACGCTCAGATTTAATTCGGGATAGCTCTTAGCCCCATCCTCAATCGCTGTTTGTGATGGATCTATTCCATAGCAGGTGGCACCATAATAATTAGCCAGTTGTGCCAATCGCCAACCATTGGCGCAGCCAATTTCAAGGATTCGTTTCGGTTGGTAGTCGATACTTTGTAGTGCTATGAATATAGGGTCATTACTCAGAGCTTTTTGATTGATGCAGAATTTATTCCTCTCATACCATGCATCAGCCTCTTCTTTCATGAATACGTTTTTTTGTTTCATATAACATACCCTGTAATATGAGCGTTATAATATAATGCTTTAAGGTTTTATAAAAAATCATCGATATGAACGGCCTTTCCACGATTAATATCTTGGCGAGCTTTTTTCCCTAATATTTGTGGCAATGCTTCAGGTGGCAACCCATAGCCTGGCCGGATCCGTCGGATGTGTTCCGGCTTTATGATGGTGCCCGCAGGGATGTCGGTAACAAAATACAAAGAACGACGAAATCTCAGGTTTGCCTGCTCAGCCTGGTTGTCACCACTTTCTCCTGATCCTAACGCTTGCCAGCAGAGTTTTGCCTGGCTGCAGAGCTCTTTAAGTTCACCTGGTTCAAGTGAGAACTCGGCATCCGGGCCGCCATCAGCGCGAGCCAAGGTCAGGTGTTTCTCGATGGCCACAGCGCCCAATGCTATTGCCAGCTGAGCGGCGGTATTTCCCAGCGTGTGATCAGAGAGACCAACGGGTACTGAAAATGTCTTTGCCAAGCGGGTAATCCGCTTGAGATTGATATCAGCAAGAGGGGTTGGGTAGCCACTGACACAATGAAGCAGCAGGATCTGTGAGCAACCATTTTCACGCAAAATAGTCATTGCCTTGGCAATTTCATCTTCAGTTGACATGCCAGAAGAGATAATGACCGGCTTTCCTTGCTGAGCTATGTAACTGAGCAGGGGAAGATCGGTAATTTCGAATGAGGCAATTTTGTATGCGGGAGTACCCAGCTCCTCCAAAAAATCAACAGCACTCTCGTCGAAGGGCGTGGAGAAAATAGTCAATCCGCGTGACTTTGCTCGTTCAAAGAGAGGCTGGTGCCATTCCCATGGGGTATGGGCCAGGGTGTAGAGATCGTAAAGGGTATGGCCATCCCATAAACCTCCCTGAATATGAAAATCCGGTAGATCACAGTCGATTGTCATGGTGTCAGCTGTATAGGTTTGCAGCTTGATGGCATCAGCTCCCGCATCGGCAGCCGCATCTACCAGTGCCAGTGCCCTCTCCAGCTGGCCATTATGGTTGCCGGATAGTTCAGCAATGACGTATGGCGGGCTATTTGGGCCTATCTCGCGGCCATTAATAGTGAACTGAGGCATGAAACGTCTCCTTGGGAGAAAAATGAAACCAGTTCTGTGAGCTACTGCACTGATATCCAATTGACCGGAAGAGAGCCAGAGAGCCTTGGTTTTCAGGGCTGATATAGGCGTGAAAGGTGAACCAAGGGAAAAGTTGGTGCAACAGATTAAGAGCCCGTTTGCCATGCCCTCGTTGGTGTTGCTCGGGGTCAACGTAGATAGAAACTTCGTTATACCTGTCTGGCTCACAGGCTTCATCCAGCCTCACGACGGCGCAAGGACCTGTGGCTGACATAACCTTGAACAGCCAGCGCTGAGGGTTCTGCAAAGCTCCGTGTAACCAGATTTTATGTTCACTGAGGGGAGGACAATCGGTATTTCGGCTATAGCGGCGAGTTACCGCATCCTGTTGCCACTGCCATATCCACTCTGCGTCTTCTTCTGTGATTGGCTGCAGCCAGTATGAGTGCTGCTGCGATGTGAGCTTCTGCAACAAACGCTGTGCTCCCGTGCCATCACAAAGTGCGGCGCCATGCTCGCCGAGTTGCTGCAATGTCTCTTGATTGGGCCAGTGAAGTAACAGCTGTTGTAGCAGTTGCTCATCATCCAGCATTCTCAGATCGCCAAGCCATATCACGGCATTTGCCTGTGCTAGCCGTCTGGCATTTTCCAGTTGGTTGTCGGCAAGAGTGAATAGCAGGGTAGGCAGAGCCAAGGTAGCGCGCTCCCAGCAACTGGTTCCTCCAGCACCGATGGCGAGATCGGCCTTCAACATCAATTCGGCCATGTTGTTTGCATCGAGGTGCAATTTGACGTGATGGCGACTTTTTGCCATAACCTCTTTAAGTGCATCGATATGAGGGGCTTTGCTTGCCAATACCAGATCAATTTCCAATATAGGGATGGGCAGTTGATCGATCAGGGGCAGAATCCGGGACAGATGATTGTCGCTGTCCATTGCTCCCAAGGATAGCAGCAGTCGTCTGATCCTGCTATTTGAAGCTCTTCTGGCCAGCGCGGTAGGCCGTAGCTTGGCAAACTCTGGTCGCAGTGGCGCATAACCAGGGCCCAGCAGAGGCACTTCTGCAAATAGGCTCTCACCATAGTCGGCTGGTTGCCGGTATGGGGTCATATCAAGCAACCGGGTTGCTTCATGAGGTCTGTCAGCCAGATCGTCGATAACCAGTTGTTGGGGGAAGAGGGCAGCCAGCGGCTGCTCCCAACGGCGATCCAGCTGATAGTGATCCACAATCAGCCAATCACTGCCTCCCCACCCCATGATGGCGCGATAGAGCGAGCGCCAGTCAGGTTGTGCGGGAAGCAGCGTCAGACCATGCTGGCGAGCAATGACTTGAGTGCCATCAAAGCCAGGCAAATCGGCACAAAAGAAGTGGCACTCGTCACCTCGGCTGGCTGCAAGATCAGCGATGCTAAGGCACCGCATGAGATGACCTGCGCCTATTGTCGTACTGGCATCACATCGGAACAGCAACCGCATCAGCGTACCCGGAATACGGGTTGAATGGACTCGCCATCAAGCGCACTGGCCAGTGTCAGATCTCTATCGTGGCGAATGAGCACTGGCAGTATGTCGCGATAGGCGGCCAGCAAAGCGGCCACATCCTGTTCGCTGTGGGCCAGATTCATATTGTGACTGCCAAGGGTGAGGATCCCTCGCTTGCACAACTCCTGGATCAGATAGCTCTTGAGAAGCCAGGTAGAGTGGTTTACTGAATCCGCAACCAGCAGAAAGCTCCAGCTCGGATGTCCGGCGGTATGCAGCCAGTCCGGGGCATCGATCTCTTTTAGCAAGCTATCGAGCCCATCCAGTACCTGTTGTCCCCTCTCTGCAAGCCTTTTTGGTACATCCAGTCGCCGCATCTTTTTGATGACGGCGTTGGCCGCAGCGAGGGCAATTACATCCCCGCCGAAGGTGCCGGAGAAGAAGATATCTTCCATCCGTTTCATATATTGGTGGCGGCCAACAACGGCGGAAATCGGGAAACCATTGGCCATGCCTTTGCCGAACGCAGCAAGATCCGGCGTCACACCAAAGAGGCTCTGTGCCCCGCCCAAGTGGTAGCGAAAACCGGTAATGGTCTCATCAAAGATGAGTAGTGCGCCATGGGCATCGCAGAGTTGGCGCAGACCAGGCAGAAAATCTGGGGTTGGCCAGGTTACATTCATCGGTTCCAGAATGACGGCTGCAAACTCGCCCGGGTGAGCTTCCAGCAGGCACTGCAGCGAGGCAAGATCGTTGTAGTCAAATCTGTGGGTCAGCTCTCTCACGCACTCGGGGACCCCCAAATGGCGGGTGGTCGAGCCGATGTACCAGTCTTGCCAGCCATGATAGCCACAGACGGCTACCCGCTCGCGGCCTGTGACTGCTCTGGAGAGCCTGATACAGGCTGAGGTGGCATCAGTCCCGTTTTTGCCAAAGCGAACCATTTCGGCACAGGGGATAAGCTCAATGAGCTGTTCAGCGACTTCGGTTTCCAGCCGGTGGGGAAGGGAGAAGATCGAGCCAAGACTGAGTTGCTCCATTACCGCTTCATTCACATCCGGATCGCAATATCCAAGACTGATGGCCAGCAGGCCGCTGGCAAAATCAAGATACTCGTTGCCATCTACATCCCAAACATGCGCCCCATTGCCGCGCTCGATAAAGAGTGGGGCGGCGCCATAGGGGAAACAAAGGCGACTTTTGGAGAAGGTTTGGGAGCCGAGTGGAATGCTCTGTTCCGCACGTGCCGAGAGAGCAAGTGAATGTTGATAACGTGAGGTCATATATGATTCTCCTTGGCCAGCGAATTAGCCAATCCTTCGTTGCGCTTGTGCCGGGTATTAAGTGTTGTCAGCTCCGGCTGCTGCACCAGCAGGGCGAGGATATCGTCGGTCGTAAAGGTTGGGTTGGCAGGATAGAGAGTCTGATAAATTCGCTCTACCAGTTCAAAGTCGGCAGGCTCATCGACAGTCCAGCGCAAGTGGGCCAGCGAAGGCGAGCGCTGCAGTTCGCCGATAGAAAACTGTTCGGAATGACAGCGAACGTAATAGGTGACATGTTCCCGCTCGGTCTGCGTGGCGGCCTTTTCCTGCAAGGTTGCCAGAGTCGCTCCACTCATGATCTCGGCATCCAGCCCATCCGGATAACTAGGATTGCCGCAGTTGCTGCTGTAGTCGAACTTGCCCGAGAGATGGAGGGCTATCAGCTCGTCTATTACCATAGGGTCAGCCAGTGGGCAGTCACCGGTGAGACGCACAACATGGGTCGGACTGTAGGGTTGGGCCGCCAGATAGAAACGCAACAACACATCGTCAAGAGGACCGCAGAAACAGGGGATATTCAACCTCTCGCACAGCTCGGCAATGGCGCGATCTTCCGACTGATCGCTGGTGGCAACCAACAGTTTATCCAGCAGCTTGCTCTGTTGCAGCCGTTCAATCTGCCTTGCCAGCATGGGTTCGCCCAGCAGTTCCTTTAGTACCTTGTTGGGCAGGCGGGAAGAACTGGTTCTGGCCTGCAGAATACCCAAGATCATCGTGTTCTCCAGAGTCCGGGGTTGATAAGTTCCTGTTCCATAGACGCCAGGTGTGCGATATCGGCCTCGTAGCACTCGTGCTGTACTTGACTGGCCGCAACGATGGCGGCCAGCTCTTGGGCATGACAAACACCGACAACAAAGCGGCTCACCTGTGGTAGGGCTGTCATGATGGAGAGGGCTCTGCCAAGCGGGGCCACCGAGGGATGCCAGTGGTCAAACCGTTCAAGTGCGGTAGCGAAACGCTGAAAATAGTCAGGTCGCTGCGCTGGTTGCATCAATAACAGGCCCTGTAAAAAGAGCGAGCGAACATGGATTTCACATCCCATATCTACCAGTTTGTCGAGCCATCCAGTGCGTAAAAAGCGTTGATCGAGCAAATTGGCAGGTAATTGCACCAGTTCCAGAGGATAGCCAGCTGCGCTCCAGGTATCGAGCTCCTCCGGGGAGTAGACGGAGATCCCGAGTTTTCCGATCGCGCCCTGTTGCTGCAAATCGGTGAGTAACTCGAACAAGGCAGGTGAGGCATCTTGGCTACGGTGCAGCAGCAAACCATCGAGCCGTTTTCGCCCCAGCCAATGCAAGCTGTTGTTGAGCGCTGCCTTAACATCGGACAGCGGTAGCCCTGGTGCCAGCTTGTCGATGAGAGTGAAGTCGGTGATATCTCTTTGCCCCAGCCTCTGCTCGGCATTGCCATAGGCTTGCGCCGTATCCAGGGTATCGATACCTGCTTGACGAGCTAACGCAATGATCGCGTCGAGTTCCTCATCGCTGACTTGTCCGTCGTGATTGCTGATCCCGTAATCCAGACCGAATTGCACTGTGCCCAGAGCTAGCCGCATAGAGCCTGCTCCAGCGCATTTACGACCTGTTGCTGCTCTGAGAGAGTCAGAGCCGGGAACAGTGGAAGAGAGATTGCTCCCTGATAGTAGGCTTGTGCGCCCAGATAGGCTGCTGGGTCATGTCCCAGCCCACGGTAGTAGGGCTGGGCTGGGATAGGAATATAGTGAACGTTGACGCCAATGCCGGCAGCACGCAGGCGGGCAAACACCTGATCGCGTTCAGCCACCTGAATGACATAGAGGTGATAACCGCTCTGGCGATTATTACTCTGCTGCAACGGCTGGACTGGCAAGGGGGATAACAGCGCGTCATATCGCCTGGCAAGTTCACGACGCTGGGTAATGAACTGATCAAGACGGCTCAACTGACTAAGCCCTAGTGCCGCCTGAATGTCGGTCAAGCGATAGTTGAAGCCCAGAAGTTGTTGTTCGTAATACCACTCTCCGGGAGAGGGCATGAGCAGCGCTTGCGGATCTCGAGTGATTCCATGGCTGCGATAGAGTCGCAATTTGTCGGCCAGCACCTGATCCCGGGTGGTGACAGCGCCTCCTTCTGCGGTCGTAATCGGTTTGACCGGATGAAAGCTGAAGACCGTCATATCGCTGTGACGGCAACTACCGATAGGTGACCCCTGATAGTGGGCACCCAGTGCATGGCAGGCATCCTCGATCAGAACGATTCCGTACTGGCGACAGAGCGCACCGATCTCTTCGAGATCGCAGGGCTGTCCGGCCAGATGTACAGCAATCAGCGCTTTTGGAAGGGAGTGGGTGCGCATAGCTTGCTGCAGTTTTTTATCCAGTGCCACTACATCGAGGTTACCGGTAGCAGGGTCAACGTCGACAAAATCAACGTTGGCATTGCAGTATCGAACGCAGTTCGCTGAGGCAACAAAACTGACCGCAGAAACCCAAACTGTATCTTTGGCGCCAATATCCAGAACTGCGCAGGCCAGATGAAGCGCAGTGGTGCCGTTACTGCAAGCAACCACATGCGGCACTTGGCAGTAATCGGCCAGTCCTTGTTCGAAAGCGGGAACAGCTTGGCCTTGGGTCAGATAATCAGATTTCAGTACGGCAACGACGGCTTCTATATCGGCATCGCTGATCGATTGGCGGCCATAAGGGATCATTCGGACAATACCTGCTGGTTCATGCTCTGTAGTTCGGCTATCGACAGAAAGTGCTGATTATTTAGGGAATTGTATTCAAAGCCCGGTGCAACCAGTGTGGCTGTTTCACCCAGAGCATTAACGCTGAAATCATTGTTGCGGCTGGTGAAACTGATGCTGGGTGCAATCACGTAGTAATCGTTGAACTCATAAGTGTGGAAAGAGTCGTCAGCCGGACACATCACCTCGTGCAGCTTCTCCCCCGCACGGATGCCGATGATCTCCTGCTTAAGGGTCGGAGCCATGGCTGCCGCCAGATCGGTGATCTTGACCGACGGGATTTTCGGCACGAACAGTTCGCCACCGCGCATACGCTGGAAGTTGCTAAGAACAAAATCTACGCCTTGCTGCAAGGTCAGCCAGAAGCGGGTCATCTCGGGGTGGGTGATAGGTAGCGTACTGGCGCCGCTCTTGATCAGATTGTCGAAGAAGGGAACCACGGAGCCCCTGGAGCCGACCACGTTGCCATAACGTACCACCGAGAAGATGGTCGGGTTCTTGCCCGCCATATTGTTGGCAGCGACAAAGAGCTTGTCAGAACAGAGCTTGGTTGCCCCGTAAAGGTTGATCGGGTTGGCAGCCTTGTCGGTCGAGAGTGCAATGACCTTCTGCACGCCATTGTTGAGCGCGGCCTTGATGACGTTTTCGGCTCCTCCAACGTTGGTCTTGATGCACTCCATCGGGTTGTATTCGGCAGCTGGCACTTGCTTGAGCGCAGCGGCATGCACCACAAAGTCGACATCGCGCATCGCCATGTCGAGGCGCTCGGCATCGCGAACATCGCCGATAAAATAGCGCATGCAGGGATGGTTGAAACACTGCTGCATTTCAAACTGCTTGAGCTCATCACGGGAGTAGACGATCAGTCGTGCGGGTTGGTAGCGGGATAGCACGGTTGCAATGAATTTCTTGCCAAATGACCCCGTGCCACCGGTAACCAGGATTGTTTTTCCATTAAACATGACGGTGTCCCATGATGAAAATTGGTATCTATAGAATTCTAAAGCACTTTTTATGCCATTTGCAGACGTATATTGGCAGGCGTGATCTGAATGGCTGTTTTTTGGCTACTTGCTGTTGGGTTGGGTAATAGCTTGGCAAACCTGCTCCACTGCATTGAGGGCTCTCGGGGTGAAACGGTGCAGCTCATCCGAGTTGATTAAATCGAGTCGCTGATGCTGTACAGCGTCGAGATTAGGCCACTTTCGCCAGTGACGCAGAGCGTCAGGATCTTGACTCCCCGCCAGGATCAGCGATGGGTTGGCCCTGATCACCTGTTCCATGTCCACTTGAGGGTAAGGGGTCTTGGCATTCGCCATGATGTTGATCCCGCCGCAGAGTTCGATGGCCTGAGCGGGCCAGGCATTGCCACTGACGCTGGTGAGCGGTGGGTACCAGAGCTGGTAGAACACCTTGACACCGGTTGGTTGGCCATAGCGCTGTTGCAGGGAATGCAGGCGCGCCAGATAGCGATCGGCGGCTTCGTTGGCACTCTTCTCCACTCCAAGCAATTTGCCCAGCGCCCGCATTTCGGTCGCCAGCGAGGCAAAATCGGTAGGCTCAGAGTAGAAAACCGGGATACCCAGCTGCTCCAGCGGGGCCAGCATGCGTGACTGGGCCGAGCGCCAGCCCAGGATCAGGTCCGGTTTTTGCGCCAGCACCGCCTCGACGTTGATGCTGCGATAATTCGCTACCTTGGGCTTGGTTTTGACCTCGGCTGGGTAGTCGGAAGCATCGTCAATGGCCACCAGTTTGTCACCGGCACCGATGTCGTAAAGCAGTTCGGTAAGATGGGGTACCACGCTCACCACCCGGCTCGGAGTGGCTGCCTGCAGCACAGCGGGCAACCAGGCAAGCAACACGCAGGGCAGCCAGATAGGCAATCGCAACCATCTAACCATGAAATAACTCCGCCACAGTGACAAGCAGCGCCAGCATCAACCAGCCCCAGCCAATTCCTTGCAGAATATTGAGCACCTTGCGCGGTGACTCACCGTCGGGGTCATCACCGCTGCCAAGTATCGGCCAGCGTTGCAAGGTTCCCTGATAGTAGCGGGGGCCGCCAAGGCGGATCCGGCACTTGTCAGCAAGTAGCGTCAACAGCATCCCGATGGCGGGATAGGGCCAGATCGCACCACTTCGCAGCAGCTGTGCGGCCTGCTTGAGCCGCGGGAGCAGGAGCGGCAGCCCCAGCAGCAGGATGGTGGGAGCATTGAGCCCCTGATAGAGGGTACTGGCGGCTCGGCCAAAATAGCCAAACGCGGGATCCTTCATGCTCCAGCCCTGGCTCATCAGCTGCACCAGCCGCCAGAGCAGGGCGCCCTGTACCCCTGCGAGGGCATACCCCAGCAGCGGGCCAGCCCATTGGCCGACCAGGCGCAGGGAACAGCTCTCCGTCACTGCTTTGGCGAGCCCCATGGTCGATAGTTTACCGGTCTCCCGCTTGAGCCAGGGGGCAGACTGCAATCTCGCCAGCGGCAGGGTCTCCTGGGTGGCGAGCGAGCGGGTGGCATGGGCGAGTTCGCGCAGTGGACGGGATTCGATCATCAACAGCAGAAACAGCAGGTCGAAGATCGGTTCGCTCAATGCCAGATTGCGCAGCGACCAGAGCCCGGCGGCGCAGGGGAGCCAGACTACCAGCATTGCCAGCAGGCCAGCCTGCATTTGCTGGCCGGGTGAACCATCGGGTCTGTGCACTTTGTGCCCCAGCCGGGTCAGCAAGGGCGTGACGGCCGAAAGACGCAGATGGGATGGCCACGGGATCACCGCCTCCAGCAGGGCAGCCCCTACCAGAATGGCCGCCATCGTCGAGAGGAGGGCGTCGGCCATCAAATCAAGCGAGCCGGTCTCGATCACAGCTTGCCGAGCATCTTGATGATCACTTCGGCAGAGTGCTTGCCGGCCACTTCGATAAAGGCATCGAAGGATTCAACCTGTTCCTTGCCAGCGATATCGGACATCGCGCGTACCACCAGATAGGGCACTTTGAACATGTGGCACACCTGACCGATGGCGGCACCTTCCATCTCGACCGCCAGCATCTGCGGGAAGTCGGCGCGAGCCTTGGCGATGGCGTCCGGTTTGCACATGAACTGATCGCCGGTGCAGATAAGGCCGACCTTGGTCTGGTGTTTGCCCTGCTCGGCGATGCAATCCTGAGCGACTGCAATGAGCTTCTCGTCGCAGGGGAAGGCGGCGGGTTGCTGCGCCATCTGGCCCATCTCGTAACCAAAGGCGGTCACGTCGACATCGTGGAAACGCATCTCGCTGGCGATCACCACATCACCGATATGCAGGTCTTGGGCAAAGCCGCCCGCAGAGCCGGTATTGATGACGCAGTCGGGAGCGAACTTTTCCAGCAGCAGGCTGGTGGCCACGCTGGCGGCGACCTTACCGATACCGGAGCGGGTCAGGATCACCTCTTTGCCTGCCAGTATCCCTTGATAGAACTCGCAGCCGCCCAGTTGCAGGGTGGTGGGGTTGCTCATCTGGCTGCGCAGCAGGGCTACTTCTTGCTCCATGGCGCCGATAATACCTACTTTCATTGCTGACCTCGTCTTGATAGCCGTGTGGCTGAATTTAAGTTGCTGTAGATCATAACAAAAGATGGCGTCGGCGCCGAGAGGCACAAGCGAAAGGAGAGATGAAACGCGGCGCTCCATATGGGAGCGCCGCAGGTGACAAAAAGCATTGATGAGAGAGGGGCTATTGTCTTTAGCCGAGCGCGGTATCGAGGGTCATCATCAGGGCAAAGCCTGCCATCAGGCCGAGGGTGGCATAGGTCTGGTGACCGTTGCGGTGAGTCTCCGGAATTACCTCGTGCGAGACCACAAACAGCATGGCGCCGGCGGCGAGCCCAAGTCCGATGGGGTAGGCGATGGCAAGGCCGCTGGAGAGCCCGACCCCGAGCAGGGCGCCAATCGGTTCGAGCAGGCCGCTGGCGATGGCGACCAGTACCGCCACCGAGGGGCGAAAACCGGCGGCGCACATGGCCAGCGCCACCGCCAGTCCTTCGGGAATATCCTGCAGTGCGATGGCAGTTGTGAGCGGCAGCCCCACCGACATATCCCCCTGCGAGAAGCTGACCCCGATGGCCATCCCCTCCGGCAGGTTGTGCAGGGCGATGGCAAAGACGAACAGCCAGACCCGGGAGCAGCTCTCATGGCCGGGGCCGCAGGGGCCGGTTTTGTCATGCTCGTGCGGGGTGAACTGGTCCAGTCCCAGCATCAACAGCACCCCGAGGGTCATGCCGACCACCACCACGGCGGCGGCGCTAAAGCCGTTGCCGGTAATCCCCTCGGCGGCCTCCAGCCCCGGCAGCAGCAGGGAGAAGGCGCTGGCCGCCAGCATCATGCCTGCGGCAAAGCCCAGCATGGTGTCCTCTACCTTTTGCGGTACCGAGCGCAGAAACAGAGCGGGCAGGGCGCCGATGGCGGTGGCGGCAAACCCGGCAGCACCACCGACAAGGCCGTAGCGCACGCCGCTGGTCACCTCTCCGGTAGCGAGCATGATGAGACTCTGCAACAGCAGTAACAAGACGGCAGCCAGCGCGATAAAGAGACCGAGGGCAGTGAGCGGGCGGCTTTGCATCTGGCTGCGCAGTTGCTGTGACCAGGATAACGGAGGAAGAGCTGAAAGATGGTCCATGGCATGGCCTCAAGGTGAGCAAAGTGGATGATGGCATTACATCGACTCGGCCACCCCTTGTCCATGTCTGCAAGGCGATTGCCGCTATCTGAAAATCTGGAAAGAGTTTATCCAAGCAACCACATGGGAATCTTATCGGTAGCCAAAGGCGGGGGGGCAAGAGGGGTTGTTTGCAAATGACTGAAGTGGATGTTGAGTGGCAAGTGGGGATGCATCGCTAACTCTTTTAAATCAGCTGCAGATGTCTGCCTTGGTGTTCGGATAACAGAAACAAAAAAACCGGCTTTCGCCGGTTTTTTTATATTGGTGAATGCAGGGAAGCTGGCTTATTTCGCCAGGGACTCCGGCAGCTCTTCACGGATCTTGCCGAGCATCTCTTTCAGGACGCGCGGGTTGGCAACCACGATGTTGCCGGAGTTTTCGTAGTTGTGACCACCTACGAAGTCGGTGACGATGGCGCCAGCTTCTTTGGCCAGCAGTTCACCGGCAGCGGTGTCCCAGGGCTTGAGGCCGATTTCCCAGAAACCGTCGACGCGACCGGCAGCCACGTAGGCCAGATCCAGTGCGGCAGAGCCGGAGCGACGGATGTCGGCACATTCGATGAACATGCTCTGGAACATTTTCAGGTAGGACTCGATGTGGTGCTTTTGTTTGTAGGGGAAACCGGTAGCCAGTACGGTGCCAGCCAGCTCTTTGGCTTTGCCGACACGGATACGGTAGCCGTTCAGCTGTGCGCCGCTACCACGGGTAGCAGTAAACAGCTCGTCACGGATGGGATCGTAAACAACGGCTTGTTCGGTTTTGCCTTTTACGCGCAGGGCGATGGAAACGGCAAAGTGCGGAATGCCTTTGACAAGGTTGGTCGTGCCATCCAGTGGGTCAATGATCCATTGGTAGTCCGGATTGGTACCGGCAATCTCACCAGACTCTTCAGCAACAATGCTGTGCTCCGGGTAAGATTTTTTGATGGTGTGAATGATGGCCGCTTCGGCTTCACGGTCAACGTTGGTCACGAAGTCATTGCTGCCTTTTTGGATAGCCTCAATGTTCTCGGGCTGGGAGAAGGCTTTTACTACAACTTGACCGGCGTTGCGCGCAGCGCGCACGGCGATATTCAGCATCGGATGCATAGGTTCACCACTGGATGTTAAAGAACGGGGGATAAAAGGACGCGGTATGATACCAGTATTTTGTGCGATGGCAACTGTTATCCCCCTACGACCAATTGATTACCACTGCCAGATTTGACGGCTCCAATATAGACCAGATCTGCGCTAGTCTTATCCCAGCAGCCGGATACAGGCTGTCATGAGCATAGGGATGTGAACCATGAATTTGTCATTAGTGAGTCAGAACGTGTCAGCGGCCAGCGAGGGACTGTTGGCCATCTTGCGGTCATCACCCGAGTATGGTGAGCACTTTGCCCACATCACCGTGACCCCCCTGGCCCAGTGGCAACCGGCCAAGACGGAGGCGGCGATCCTACTGATCGACGGCGATGCGCCCTGGCAGGATGCCGGATTTGCCCGGGGAGAGGATGAGACGATCGGTTTGCCGGTCTTGCCGCTGTTGATCCGCAAGGGAGACAAGGAGCTGACGGTCTGCGGACCGGATGTGCGTGACCCCCGTTTCTATTTTGTCTCAAACGGCATCGTGCTGGATGAGTCGGAGCTGGCCGAGCCTGCCTGCAGCCGGGTGCTGTTGCGCAAGCTGGAGTCCTACTTCCCGCTGCTTTCCCGCCTGATCATGCTGCGCCAGCGCAAGCCGGTTGCCATGATCAACTAATATCTACCATCGCCAGAGCGCACCAGCGGCGCACCGTGCCCTTGTTTGGCCTACGGTGCGCCGCTTTTTAATGGTCTGGAGCCGGTCACTTGTTGCAAGATGAGGCGGCTATGGTGTTGCATCCTGTTCAAATCGTGCAATCTGGCTATGACCAACAAGGAGTGAATCATGATCGACTTTTACACCGCCGCGACCCCCAATGGTTTCAAAGTGGCCATTGCACTGGAAGAGCTGGGTTTGCCCTATCGGGTCATTCCCCTCGATTTGTCGGCATTGGATCAGAAGAAGCCCGAGTTTCTTGCCATCAATCCCAATGGCCGCATTCCGGCCATCGTTGATCGGGATAACGGCGATTTTGCCGTATTCGAGTCGGGGGCCATCCTTATGTATCTGGCGGAGAAAGCAGGCAAGTTGCTGCCCGCTGATCCCAAACGCCGCTCTCAGGCCATTCAGTGGTTGATGTTCCAGATGGGCGGGGTAGGACCCATGATGGGGCAGGCCAACGTCTTCTACCGCTATTTCCCCGAGAAGATCCCCGCCGCCATCGAACGCTACCAGAAGGAGGGGCGCCGCCTGTTCGAGGTGCTCGACAGCCATCTGGCTCATCACGAATATCTGGCGGACGAGTACAGCATCGCCGACATTGCCACCTGGCCCTGGGTGCGTATTTATGACTGGAGCGGCATCTCCATCGAGGGGTTACCCCATCTGCAAGCCTGGATGGATCGGATGGCCGAGAAGCCTGCTTGCCAGAAGGGGATCACCATACCACCGCGCAAAGAGCAGCCGGATGAGCTGATCAAGCAGGCACAACAGATGGTAACACGTTGATTTTGAACCGCAGACGGGGCGTATTGCCCCGTAATATTAGAAAAACTAAGGCAAGCCGATTATAAAGATTCGTTCGTTTTATGTGAGCTGAATCACTATGATGCCCCCATACCACCAAGCGTCCTGTGCGGTGGTCTGGCGGGCTCCCCGCCTACTGTTTCCAACACCGTTTTTGATTGCATCACAGCCTCTGTGATCAGATTCCTCTGGGCCATTTTGTGCCAGAGGGGCGGCAACTTTTTTTCGATTTTTTGGGACTGATATGGATCGGCACAGTTTTTATCCGTTGTTTTTATTGACCATTTTGATGGTCGCGGTGGGCCAGATGACCCAGACCCTCTATGTCCCCTCCATTCCCATGATGGCGGGGGACTTCAATGTGGCCTCGGGCCAGCTGCAGGCGGTGATGGCCTGCTACCTGATCCCCTATGGCCTCTCCCAATTTGTCTACGGGCCGCTGTCGGATCGCATCGGTCGTCGTCCGGTGCTGATCGTCGGCATGATGGTGTTTCTGGTGGGCACCCTGATCATTCAGGTTATCCCCCATTTTGCCGCCTTGCTGGTGGGCAGCTTTATTCAAGGATTGGGTACCGGGGCCGGTGGCGCCATGAGCCGTACCGTGATGCGCGATCGCTACAACGGTGCCGAGCTCAACCGCGCCAACAGTCTGGTGAGCATGGGGGTGATCTTCTCCCCGCTGCTGGCCCCGGTGCTGGGTGGCTGGTTGACCGAGCTGTTCAACTGGCGTGCCGGTTACTGGTTCCTGTTCGGTTTTGGTGCCGTAGCCACTCTGGCGATCATGGCCTGGTTTGGTGAAACTCTGCCTGCTGCTGCCCGTCAGCCGCTGCGCGTCGGTGCAGCCTATCGCCACGTGCTGGGCAACCCCAAGTTTCAGGGCAACCTGCTCTGCCTGATGGCGACCTTTGCGGGACTGGCGGTGTTTGAAGCGGCGGCCGGTGTGCTGCTGGGCGATGTGCTGAAACTGAGCGCCCGTACCGTGAGCGTGCTGTTCGTGCTGCCGCTGCCCGGCTATCTGTTCGGTGCCTGGCTCTCTGCCAAGCTGAGCTTCCGTTTGACTCAGGGCAAACTGATGCGTCTTGGCATCGCCTTTCTGGCGCTCGGCTCCCTCATCATTCTGGTACCTGGGCTGTTCGGAGTGGTGAGTGCTGCCTCGCTGGTCGGTGGTGCGGCAGTCTACTTCATCGGTAGTGGTATTCTCTACCCGACCGCCACTTCCTGTGCCATCGAGCCCTTCCCGGGTCAAGCCGGCACCGCGGGTGCCATTCTCGGCGGGATGCAGAATCTGGGGGCGGGCGTGGTGACCCTGCTAGCGGCCGGTTTCCCGATGACCGGTCAGGTGACTCTGGGGGCCATCATGACCCTGATGGTGCTGATCGTGGCGCTGAGTTTTGTCTGGCTGCGCCACCACGGCTCGCCGCACGAGCAGATGGCGATTTGATGCCCGCGCTTGCTCTCTGAAAGCCCGCCTTCTGGCGG